>JAHIYL010000151.1 GCA_018815145.1 Nanobdellota archaeon
ATATAAATATTTACTATATTTAAGTGATAACAATAAGTTTATTATAAATATTTTGGCTTCAGACCGCTCTGGAAATGCCTCAATCTTAGCTGTTGTCCTCGAGAAATCTCTACAGAAGGTATTTTTTCACGATTCTTGTACAATTCTGCTACTGCTGCTACAGTATAATCAATATGTTCAGGACCATATGCATTCCTTGGCACAGCAAATCTCACAAAATTCAGTATCCCTTTTCTCTCCTCAGGTGTTTTCTTATCCCATTCAAAGGCAAAGGCACCGAGTTCACAGGCACGGATACCATAGAGTCTGATAAGCTCTAATGTCAGGCCAACGCCTTTGAAATCCCCGATCTTTGCGCCGGTTCCCTCGAAAAACTCAGTTGTGTCGATATATACTGCATGGCCTCCCGGAGGAAGGATGACCGGCACTCCTTTTTTAGCAAGCTTATATGCAAAATCCCTTACCTGGCCTATCCTGTCCTTAAGATAGTTTTCTTCGACAACCTCATAGAGCCCGACAGCAAGAGCCATGATGTCCCTTCCTGACATACCGCCATATGAATCATTGCCATAGCACAGTATCTGCATCTCTTTGAAAAGCACTCCAATATCTTCATTGCTTGAGAATTTTTTGTGAAAAGTTCCCTTGTCCTTAAAAAATAAGCCGCCACCCATATTTGCAAGGCCGTCCTTTTTGAAGCTTATTGTGAACCCATCACAATACGAGAACATCTCCTTAACAATCTCAGGGATAGATTTGTTGCTATACCCATCTTCAAATTCTTTGATGAACATAGCATTTTCTGCAAATCTGCATGCATCATAGAAAAGAGGAAGATCATATTCATCAGCAATATCTCTGACTGCTTTCATATTCTTCAATGAGACCGGCTGGCCTGCACCGGTATTATTCGTTATCGTCAGATAGATCATTGGGATTTTATCAGCTCCTTTTTCTTCTATGAACCTTTTGAGTTTTTCAACATCCATGTCTCCTTTGAAAGGATTTTTTTTGTAAATATCTTCTACTGGAAACTCATCAAACATTGATTCTGAAAAAAGATTGACCGGCTGGATCCTGTTTGCATGGATATTTGCTTCTGTGGTGTCAAAATGCCCGTTTGAAGGGATAAAGAATTTTCCTTTGGGATTCTCTGCAAAAAGAAGTCTTGATATTGTTCCGAAAAGCACATGCTCAGCGCATCTGCCTTGAGGCAGTATAAATGCATTTGGCCTTATCAACTGAAACCTGCCTCCATTGGCAAACCCGCCTTCAATATGCTCTAAAAAAAATTCATCCATGAGTTTCTCAGTATCTTTTTCTCCTGTTAGTATCATATCGATCTTTTTGCTTGGCATATCTCCTCTTTCAAAGATATCGCGCACAGCTTCAAGCAGGCAAAAATAACCTGTGTTCCTGCCGTAGGATTCATCTCCCAGCATCATCGCAGCCCACTGCCTGTCTGTCATGGATGTTGTTCCTGAGTCAGAAAGATAATCTACTGTCAATAGTCCTGCAGGAAATGAGAATACATTGTATTCTGTCTTTTTCTGGATATACTCTCTTTGCTTACCAGACACATTCTTTAGATTTCTTACGACATATGCTTTTTTAGAAGGAACAGGTACTCCCAACTCATGCGATTGTTTCATAATTCAGACACCCCCAGGTAGATATCTAAGATTAATTATTCAGGATTATTAAATGTTTGGAAAAGATCTGATTGAAAAGAAAGAGCAAGATTTAAAAAGTTGGAAGAAATTAGAGAATGTATGGCAAATATAAATTTTCAACTATTTGAAAAAAAGGAATTGACACAACTTGTCTCAAAATTGAGAAAAGACCTTAAGCAAGAAGAGGCTGCAATTGAAATTTCTCAGAACAAAATTTTTGAGTCACTCAATATTTTTCAAAAAATGATTTTAAGACTGGATGAATTTGAACAGGACCCGGAACGTATGATTGCAGCAATAGAAGAAATTTTGGAAGAATTATCACAGGAGAAAATGGAAGTTCTCAATGATGATATTCATTTGCGACACTTGGTTAAAAGCATAAACAAAAATGTAAGTACTGTTCACAACATAATAAGGACTATTGAAAAGGAATCACATGGTAAAGAGACTGATAAGGCTTAATGATGTTTTTTTATTTCCTCAGCCATTCGCCCATCTCTCTGAAAGCCTTGGCCCTGTGTGAAAACCTATTCTTCTCTTCTCTTGTATAATCACAAAGCGGCTTTCCTTCAACTAAAAATATCCTCTCATATGGCATGACATCCCTGTCTTTTCCAAACACTTTCTGGCCTATCTCACCCTCAAGCACGCCTTCAAAGACCTTTAGTTCTTTTCCATCATAAAATGCTGCAATTGTCCGAAATTCAGCATGATTTTCTTCATTGTCAATCAATTTCAATAGACCTTTATACCCAAGCAGATTGAACATGAGTTTAGGATGATTACCAGGAAAATTTGGATAAGCAAAAAAAAATACCCCTGTATCATCAACCATGACTGGTTTACCAGTTTTTTCAAAGAAATGTTTTGCATTCAGTTCTGCAATTTCTCTAATATTCAATTCTTTGGGCTCAATCTTGTCTTCTGATAGCTGCACGAGTTCAATATCAAATTCTTTCATCACTTTTTCAACTTCTTCAAACTTGTGCCTGTTTTTTGTAATAAATTGGATTTTCATGGATATAAGACAAGATGAAGTTGTTTAATAATTTTGTTGAAAGGATATAAATAATGTCATTTTGAATTTTTTTAACGGTGATGATGATTATGGCACAGACGGACTAAAGTCCTACTCGTCTAACGACTCGCCTGGCCATATCATCACCTTATTCTACTATTCTTCTAAGAGAATATATGTATAAAAATTTTGCATTGGTGCAGGTCGGGGTGGGGGATGCCCCATCGGGGTACCTCGACGAGGTTCGCAGAACCGACTGCAACCAGTGCATGCAAAATTTAAGAAGCAATAATTTTTACCAATTATTCTCTTTTTCTCTTTCTATTTTCTTCTGAACCACTTGAAGATGATCGGGCTATGCATCATTCCCTGTGTTGTGCCTGATTTCACGATATTCATCAGAAGGTCATGCTTGGATATAGGTTCAACTTTTCGGACTTCGTATATCGATGGTATGAATACAAGGACAAAAACAGCTCTAAGTATGAAGCTGACAACAAAAGCCAGCAGAAAATCTGACCAGAAAAAATAATTCACCCTAAGTATCAGATATCCAAAAAATGCGCCTGCAAGAGTTGCAATCCCGTTTATCACATTGTAGTAGGCCACACACAGCGCCCGTTTCTGTATACTTGTTGTATCATGGATGAATTTGAAAGCAGAAAGTTCGATTCCCGCCCAGACAAAGCCGGAGTATACCTGTATCAGAAACAGGTAGTATATGTTTTTTGAGAAGAGCCATAAAAGAGGCACAATAGGCATGATATAGCTTGTGAGAGAAAGCACTTTTATGGACCCGAATCTGTCAGATGCCTTACCCCACAGAGGCATACAAAAATATTTGGCCACCATTGGCGTTGCAACAATAAGTGTAAAGGTCCAATAACTGAAATTCAGGCTATTGAGCAGATAAGGCGCAAAAAACGGAGCAGCCACATTCACAGCAAAAGTGGTGAATCCCATGAAGATGACAAAATGTCCGAAATTATTCTTTCCTGCATGCTTTACGAATTGCAGGAAAGAGAAATAGGATTTTTTTTCAATGATGAACTCCGGCTCAAATTTTCTTGCTAAAAAATATATGGACAGAATTCTCAAGAAAAATGCTGAGGTGAACAGCACAACAAAACCAACATACACCATGGAATTGTACTCAAAGAATTTCTGCAGTACAAAACCACCGGCAATAAACGATATGAACAGGGAAATCCCGTTTATTTTATTTCTCTTGCCAAAGTATTCTCCCCTATGATCTTCATCCACTAGGTCTCCCATCCAGCTGTTCCAGATAGGATTTATCATCATATTGAAGACCCAGTACAAGCAGACAAAAAATATCAGGCTTGTGATCTTGTATCTGCCGAACATGAATGTCATCATTATAGGTATGAGCATTAGTGTCTGCAATATTGCCAATGTGATTATTACCTTTTTTCTTGACTTGAATATCGTCATCAGTTTATTTGTCAATAATTGGGCTGATGAACTTAGTGCCTGCGGAAGGCTTGCCAGCATGCCAAGCTCAAAACTGGTTGCCCTAAGAAAGACTGCAAAAGCACCAAAGAATGATTCTCCGCAGCCGACCATGGCAGAATAGAAGGTGCCGTCAAGAATTGAGTATTTGAGGCTGTCCTCTATTTTTTTTTGGTTCTTTCTCCTCTTCTTTTCAGCCATACTCATTTTTCTATGAGATTGTTATGGTTTATAAAATTATTGACAAATCAAAACAGAAAATCATAGAATCTGTCAAACAGATCTTCTGTTGAGAATACAGGAACAGTACTTTGGTTCTTCAGTATTTTGTCATTGGACCATAAAGGAAGATTAAATTTTAAGCAAAGCGCAAAAAAATCAATATCATTAGGATCCGGTGAGAATTTTATTGCATCAGGCAGCTTTTTTGAATATTTTTTAACAGGGATAAAATCAACTGAAAGAGCAATATCCAGTTTTGCAGTATTGAATTCATCCTTGGTTATTTTTAGTTTCTGCATTATCTCTTTTTTGTATTTGCTGATTTCAACAAGAGTAAATTCAGGTGCAAATAGAATTAGATTTTGGTTGGTTATGACTTTTCTTGTAAAGGAATTTTTCCAAAAATATGAAAACAATATATTGGTGTCGACAACTAATTCCAATTATATCAGTCCTTTTTTTTTAAGTTCTGCCAATCTTCCATTTCTGGATGACTTCTGTAATTTTACAGACCATTCTGTAACTGGCTTTTCTTTTATCAGGAATCCTTTTTTCATATCTTCAAATTTTTCCAGATTCCTGACTTTTTCTATTATTTTATTTCTGACAAACCCTGACCAGTTCATCTCCGGGAATTTTTTCATCAAATTTCTTGTATCCTCAGGCACTGAAAGTGTAATTGATACCATTTTATCACCTTATAAAAACGTAAATACGTTTAATTATTTAAATTTATGGATTTTTAGAAAACAATTCCATATATAAATACAAATATAAATCAGACCAAATTCCTAAATAACATGAACTTCCAGGACCTAAAAAAAATTGAGAAGTACACATTCTACATAGATCTGGCTTTCAACAGGGCCGGAAAACGGGCAGATACACTGAGGCAGAGAAAGATGCCGGCAGATGTCGACCGTGTCAGATGGTCAAAGGGTATTGAGGAAGGCAAGCTCACTACGGTCCGTGACATCATATGTGACAGGCTTGAAGAGATATTGAAATCTTTTCCAAGCATCGATAACCTGGATGTATTCTACGTCGAACTGATCAAGTGCAGCCTGGATTACGGGCAGCTGAAAAAATCACTGGGTGCCATAAACTGGTGCATGAAAAAAGTCAATGAATTCCACAGGGTCTTTACCAATAAGGTCAGGAAGGCAAAAGAAAATAAGGAGATGAATAGGCATCGGGTTGAGTACTACGGCAGGATTTCCAGCCTCCTTAAACAGGTGAAGAATGATTTTGTATATCTTGAAGAAGCAAGGCGTGTGATGAAGGATTTTCCGGCAATAAAGACTAAGATGTACACTGTCTGCCTATTCGGGTTTCCAAATGTTGGCAAATCTACAATCCTTTCAAAATTGACAACATCAAAACCGGAGATAAACAGCTATCCTTTCACAACAAAAACACTGAATCTGGGCTATCTTACAGATTCTTATAGAAAGATGCAGATAGTTGATACACCCGGAACCTTGAATCGTTTTGAAAAGATGAATGTAATCGAGAGGCAGGCATACCTGGCACTCAAGCACCTGGCAGACCTCATCGTATATGTCTTTGACCTGACTGAGGAATATTCAATTGCAGATCAGATGAAGCTATTCATTAGGATAAAAACACTTGAGAAGCCTGTTTTGGCGTATATCACTAAGACAGATATAACTGAGCAGGAAAAGATTAATGAATTCAAGCTAAAATATCAGGCTGAAGCATTTTCATCAATAGAAGAAATCAGAAATGAAATAATAAATAGAGCAATAAAATCTCAAAAAATTAACCTTTGATCTTCCGGGCTTTTTCAACAATCCTGCAATGGCAGGGCAGTTTCTGGTTTGATCCTGCAAGTGCATTTCTTCCCACTTTCAGATGGCGTTTATCAAGGTACACACTCATCAATACCTGATTTATTTTAACTCTTGCAGCAATTCCTGTTGGTTTTCCAAATGAATGCGCCATACCTGATGAGAACCTGTCTGCTCCTGCTCCGCTGGCAAGTGCATGCTCTCTGATGATATGGTGCGGATATACCCTCATCTTCAGGTGATATGCATGTTTTCCGAGCAATTTTTCAAGCCTTCTGTTGGCAATCAATCTTGCTGATTCAAGTGCATTGTCTCTGATATTTATTGAATCTCCTGCAACAAGGTCTACCTGATGTGTAAATTCTTTTGATGTGTTGCCAACATGGAATTTTACGATCTTGCAGTGGGGGCTTGCCCTTACAAAAGACTTCTTCTTGTATTTTGATTTCCTTGTATAAGGTCTTTTCAGGTTCCTATACGCAACAAAGCTTCTTAATCTTGCCATAGACCCTTCAGAAAAAGTAAGTATTTAAAAAAATATCTATAATAAAGCATTGATTTGGAGAAGAAAATTGATTTTTGACATTATCATTGGTTTGCGGTGATGTTTCTTTTCTGGTATATGACTTAAATTAGTACTGATTTTAAAAAATTACATATTATCAACTGGAAGTCACTTACTTTCATACGCTAAAGACAATTAAATAGTCTATTACAAAGACAAAAGAAAAAATAATCAATAATCAAATCACATCCACATACAGTTTCTGCCTTCTGCTGAAGATCTTCGGCTGATCCTCTGAGCATCCGGGCTCAACATATGTTGCGTCTGGTATGAAATAGCAGACATTCAGGAAAAAAGTATATCTTCCCTTTTGCTGTCCCTTAGGTACTGTAAGCTTGAATGGTATGATTTTTCTTTCTTTATATTGCACCTGTTCAATTGTTGTCAGCGACTCAAACCAATCTTCAATAATTACATCCGGTCCGTACTTTGCAGCTTTTTCATTGAAATTCGAATAAGTCATGCTTGTGTAGAAATAAGAAAGATCCCTTGTGTTCTCATATCCAAAAGCCATGTTGTATTTTTCTCCTGCTTTGACTCTGACAATATCATCTGACAGTGCAACATAATAATTAGGTGTATCAAGCCGTTCCTTTACACTGGCAATTTTTGGACCTATTGGATTCAATTCTTCGATGATCACTTCCTTGATCTCTTCAACTCTTGATTCCTCAGGTTCCTCCTCAATCATGGGCGGCTCTTTGATCACGACTGCCCCTCGCATTCCGTCATTTCTGTAGAAAAAATGCAACAGTGCTCCGACAGCAACTACAGCCAGGCAGATGACAATAAAAAGAATGATAGGACATTGTTTTTTCTGTTCCTTTTTCTTGGTCTTTGAGTGAGAACCGGATTCAGGTTTTGGATGGGATTTTTTAAGAGGCTTATGCTTCTTTGCTGCTGCTTTCTTCTTTGCCGGAGATTTATGTGCAGCTGATTTTGATTTTTTATTGGAAGTCCTTTTTTTTGATTTTGCCATTTTAATATTATCCTGAGTGTTTTAGGTATATAAATTTTTTTGAAAAAATTAGGAGATATTTGGATTTCAATCCATTTACGCAGTCTTCTTTAGCCAATATTGGGAGCACAACTCATAGAATTCATGGGCTTTTCTCAATTGTCTGTCAAAATAAAACACCTGCATGCCTAATTTTTTTGGAGGAAGAATATCTTTGACTACTTCATCACCTATTGAGAGAAAATTAATAGGTGCTGCCTTTTTGTTTGTCTGCTGCATGACATACTCAAACACAACAGGATCAGGTTTTATACCGGGAAAATCTTGGGATGAATAGAACGAATGGATTACACCATCTGCCAAAAGAGATTCCACATCTGCACCAAGTACTGCTTCAACAGCCCTTTTTTTGAACAGTTCAGATCCATTTGTCAGGATTATTGACTCAATACCATATTCATTTTTAAGTTGGACAATAAGATTATATAGTTTATCATCCTTAATCAAATATTCTCTTGGATCGACTTTATCCATGCATTCATCAAAATAATCTCCTCCAGCCAATTCTTCAAGTGCTTTTCGCGCACTGTGAGTCTGGCCTTTTATTTTATAAAATTCTTCTCTGGCAGTATCCTCATCGATATCTATGAGTTTCATTTTTTTTTTTTCAGAAACTATTTTTTCAAGAAATTCTTGATCAACTGCAGCATTCAGTTCATCAGATTCATGATCATGTCTTGAATAGAACGGTCCGCCTATGTCCCAGATGATATATTTTACTCTGTCCGGTTCTGTAGGTACGTATTCCAGCACGTCTTTGGTCATTTTCCAATTTAGAAAATCAATTATTATATAAAATGTATTTATTAATCTCAAGAAAATGAAAATTGGTTTTTCTGTACTTTTACTCAAGAAAGAAATGCAAGCTGTTAGTCTATACCAAATGGTTATGTGCTGTGGTCATTCTTTGTTTGATGTTAGGACTCAGATCTTAAATTAAGAACCATGTCTATATGCTGGATTCCTCCATCATCATATGCATCAGAAACCTGTCTGAAGCCGTAATCTGAATAGAATCCTTTGAGGTGTTCTTGTGCACAAATATTGATCTTTTTTAGCTTCATCTCATTTTTTACAAATGCAATCCCTTTTTGTATCATAATTTTTCCAAGACCAGTTCCTCTGTGCTTTTCATCAATGACAATTCTTCCGAGTACTGCTGTGTTTTTGGATTTTTCATATATTCTGATATATGCAATAACTTTCCCTTTGTTTTGAGCAAACATATGGACTGCCTTGTAGTCAATATCATCAAACTCATTATAGATGCTGTTTTGCTCAATCACAAACACATCAAATCTCAACTTTAAGATTTGATACAATTCTGTCAGAGTAAGTTCATTGAATGACTTGATTGTAAAATTCATTCTATTATTTATGCGTAAAGACAAAACAGAATTTGTTATCAGCAACTGCATCCAGCCTGCAGAAACCGAATCGGGTGAATTGCACAATATCTCCAATTTTAAGATTCTTTACTCCTGACTCAGCAATACCTGAGATAATGCTGCTGTCAGGCATGAGAACTTCAACTTTTGTCAGGTCCTCAGATACCGGAAGCCAGTGCACTATTATTTCACCTGTTCCTTTGAATTTTTCATATTCAACTGAATCAAAAAGGTACTGGTTATTCCTCTTTCTGAAATTGATGCAGTCCATCAGCCTATTCAGTGAATTCTCTTTGAATGACTCAATGTCTTTTTTCTCAAGATAGAATTCTGAACCTGTTTTGAATTCTCTCTGCCCTCTTTCAGGGAAATCAGGATGCAGATTCAGTTCTGAGACAAGCTCTGGGGAATTTTTGATTTTTATCTTTTTAGCCTCTGTAATAAAAAAATATCTGTTAACCTTTGAATCAAGAATCTGCCTGTTTATAGATGATAGCACTGTCCAGTCGATGTTTGTATTTGACAGGGTTAGGCCAACCTGATATACTAGGTCATAGAGTGCTTCCTTGACAATCCCTCTTCTTTTCAGGGCTTGGAGCGTCACTAAGCTTGGGTCATCCCATCCAGAGACCTTTTTCTCCTCTATGAGTTTCCTTATCTCTCTTCCTGAAGTTATGCTGCCTGTTATGCTGAACCTGGCATAATGAGTTATGACCTGCTTTGGCCAGCCAAAAAGGTCCTTGATATAGTTCTGCAGCTCATTTCTCATCTCTCCAAATTCACTGCTTCGAAAGATATGTGTCACACCATATTTACAGTCCATCACAGAATTCTCAAAATCATACATTGGCCATACACAATATTTATCACCATGCCTGAAGTGAGGTGTATAGTTTATCCGCCATAGAACAGGATCTCTCATGACATGGTTTGTTGATTCCATATCTCCTTTGAGCCGAAGTGAGCAATGGCTGGCTTCGTATTTCCTATCCTTCATATTTTTCCATTCAGTAAGATGAGTCTCAGAAGGTCTGCTCCTGCAGCTGCACACCTTTCCGCTATGCCTGAATTCCTGCATATCCTCTCGTTTGCAGAAGCACACATAAGCATGGCCTTTATGGACAAGTTTATCAGCCTTTTCAATCATATAGTCCATCTCATCACTGATGTACACAGTCTCTGATGTTTCTATCCCAAGATAATTCTTGATATCATCTTCAATTGCATCTGCAAACTCCTTGGAGCATTTGTCCGGATTTGTATCCTCAGGCTTCAGGATGCACCATCCATCATATTTTTTTGCATACATATAGTTTATCAGGAAGCTCAGTGCATGCCCGATGTGCAGATATTTGGAGGGTTCGGGCGGAAGCCTTGTGACAACCTTTCCAAATTCTGCTCCTTTAAGATCAGGAAGTTCTTTCTTGTGCTCTTTCTTTTCCTTTTTCAGAAGTTCAGGAGCAAGATTCTCAAGGATTGAAGTCTGCTCTTCCACAGACAATTTGCTGATCTCTGCAATTTTTTTGTTTATTTTCAAAGAAAGCTCTTTAAGCTGAGATTTGATGTTCGGATCAACTGACATGAGTTTTCCGATTACAGCACCCGGATTTGCTTTTCCATTGAATTTGATAGAATTTTGAAGTACAAATTTTTCGATTTCCTTGTCGATGTCCATATTGATTCTGTGAATTAAGTTGAATTTATAAAGGTTGTTGAATAGAAAGGAATATGAGAGTTTAAGTTTTGTAACAACAATAATGGCACAGACTGACATTTTCTAAAAAATGAAAACACGGGAAATTTGAAAAATTTCTGTGCACAGAAGACTTAATGTCTTCTTGTGTATCCTACTCACCTTCTGTTCACCTAGCCATTGTTGTTACAAATATGGGAATATAGGAAAAGATCTTTATTGTGATATTCATATATGGATTTGATATGTCTTTGATTCACACAAAAAAATACATGGTTGCAGTTCTTGCCTATAAAGCACTGATTATGTTCTGTGTTGGATATCTTGTTTTTTTTCACCAGTGACTTTATCAATTATTATCAATTATCAATTATTCAGCTCTGTTAGAGTCTATCACTTATTGTGGATTGTTATTATGCTATTACTCTTAAGACCATTACTTCCATTTTCATTTTTAAATATTTCAGAGGGCAAAGTTTATTCCAAATTTTACAAAGAAAACAAGGATTATGATAAAAAAAAGCTCAAGGACATAGTAAAAAAATTCAACAAAAGAGCATTTTATTACTTTATGGGTTTAATACCCCGCAGCTCTGCTGCGAATACAAACCATAAAGGAATAACTGAAATTTGAAATACGATTTAAATTCCCGTAATACCCCAGAGCTCTGCTCTGATTGGGATAGGGAATTTCATAATTTCAATTTATTCTTTGATATTGTGGATATCAGTAGTTTTAATATATTATATTGTTATGAATTATTTTGAATTTTCAGTCTTTCTCATCTTGACTTTGCTTGTTTCACTCGCCATTTTTCTGGACCAGTTCTGCATTGTTATTTGGTGTCCATTCAGAAACTATATCATCAAAAACAAATGCTGTAATTCATGCAGGATATTCAGCTGGGGATACACCATGATATTTCTGAATTTCTTTTTGATAAAGTCTTTTTGGACCTATACAATAGCAATAGCGTCATTAGTTGTATTTTTGCAATGGGAATTTGCGCATTGGAAACATCCTGAGAGATTCTATGAGATATCCAATACCAACCTGATGTGCAAGAACTGTAAGAAGGCAAGAGGAAGGTGTTTGAAAGAGAATTAGTGTTCATCATTCCAATAAATATTTATATCTGATATCCATAATATTATTAATAAATAAATAGGTGATAGTCTTGAAATCAAAATCCCTGACCAAAGAAAAAAAGAATGAGTCAGTCATTACAGCAAATCATTTTCAACATTTCAACTGCATCAAATCATATGGGTTATTCCTCCTGATAATGGGAATCATCATGCTTCTTAAAGAGATTGGTATATTGGATATATCTATTGATCTTTGGCCGCTGATTATCATAGGTACAGGAACTGCAATTATATGCAAGAAAGTGCATCCTCACTGTTCATGAGGTTTATCCTTATTTTTGCTCAGCTTTTCAATGCGCTTCTCATGGATAGCCCCTACCTGCCAGTCAAATACCATTTGCCTTGACAGACGGGGTACATCAGGTATGCCGCCTTTAGAGAGTATGTTTTTCTTTTTTGCGACTATATCAAGGAATTCATCCGGCTCGCCATTATATTCAGTCTCATAATAATCTGATATCAAATTAGGGTATTTTTCAATAAGACGCATAGCAAAATATTCAGGTTCCTTGAGATGCTTAGGGTTTCTTGAACCTATCTCCACTTCTCTGTCTATGTTTTTTTCGCTGAATTCCAGGACTCCGGGTGTATCTATGAGCATGAGTTTCCTTTTTGCCCGAACTCTTTGTCTGCCCCGTGTATAGCCAGCCTGATTCGATACCTTTGCCACAGCCTTTCCTCTCAGAAAATTGATGACTGAAGATTTTCCTACATTGGGAAAACCAAGTACTCCTACAGTGCATGGTTCGCCTCTCGAAAGTTCAAGTATAGAATGCAGAAGAAGCTTCTGTCCGAATTTTTTTTTTACAGATACAAATACACATGGTTTGAATTTTTTTTTTAGTTTTTCAATCTCTTCTATTGTCACAAGATCTGATTTGTTCAGGACATAGAGTATTTTTTTCTTGTCCCTCACTATCTTCATCTCAATCTCACGATTTCTTGTCTCCTCCGGAAATCTTGAATCCATGACAAGGAGAAGTATGTCTGACCTGAATATTGTGTCATTTACGATACGCCAAAAGTTGACCATTGTACATAGGAACACTCGGATTAATAAAAAGTTTGGCTTTGATATATCTCTGCTCCATCAACACTGCTAGTGCACTGACAATTTAATTATGAAACATTTATATATTCATTCATTTTCTTAATAGTTA
>JAHIYL010000152.1 GCA_018815145.1 Nanobdellota archaeon
ATAAATATTTATATAAACATACATCTATTGACGTAATAGATGGAAAAACTTGACATGAAAGACAGAAGGATCCTGTATGAACTGGACAATGACTGCAGGCAGTCCAATTCCCAGATTGCAAAGAAAGTCGGATTATCGCATGACACTGTAAATTACAGGATAAAAAGACTGGAAGAGACCGGAGTTATTGAAGGATATTTTTCTGTTATAGACCTATCAAGGATCGGACAATATTTCATAAGGGGATGGCTCAATTTCCATAATATTTCTCCGGATGAAGAAAAAAAGCTGATTGAATACATGTTGAAGACCAAAAAATTTGGGTTCATCTGCACACTTGGCGGAAGATATGATTTTGGATTTTCAGTCAATTCTGATTCACTTATCAAGTACGCAAAGATCATTGATGACCTATATGGAAGATTCAGCCATATGTTCAAGTACTATCACATGTCCATTGCATCAAGAATATTTTTTTTTCAGAATTCTTTCATATATCCTTCGGATATTAAATCGCCAAGCTACACAGTCATAGGAGAGCAGTCAAAATGTGCAAGTATCGATAAATATGAAGAAGACATTCTTGGAATCATGTCCGGAAACGCAAGGATATCAATAGTTGATCTGTCAAAAAAGGCTAAGATAACTGCAGGCACAGCTGTCAAAAAACTTACAACCTTAAAAAATAAAAAAGTGCTCCTGTCACACAGGGCAAAACTGAATTTTTCCAGACTGGGATTTCAATACTACAAACTTTTTCTTGTGATAAAAAATCTCAATGCAATGAAACTCAATGAATTGGTAAGCTATGGTAACTACCATAAAAACATCATCTATCTCGTAAAAGTCAATGACCATGCCCAGATTGAGTATGAATTGATTGTTCGGTCCAGCAAAGAGTACTTTGCAGTCCTTAAAGAGATAAAATATAGGTTCAGAGACATAATAATGGACCATTATGAGGAAGAGACTGATGAAGAATTTACATCAGTATACCTGACAGCTTAGCCCAATCGTTTTGGAATGCAGGCATAGGCCCTTAGTCCATTGATATCATCAGGTCCGGGATAAATCAGTTCTGTTGTCAATTTTGGTCTGAATCCTTTGATTCCTGGCAGACCGAAACTGCCCGTATAAAATGTATCAACATCACTGCAGTCGCATTCCTGGGAAAGGAGTGTCTGAAAAATTGTACCTTTTTCAAAGACAATCGCTCTATATTCTGTATCAACAGGAATCCCTTCCCTGAATTCAAGCTTGAGATACTCATCTTCAGATGGCAAAACAATCTTTACAATTCCATCATCAACTTTATACAAGACTGGCTTTCCATGATACTGGGCAGTGACCTGGTTTTCAAGCTTCACATATTCCCTTACATGATTATCTTTGCTATCTACAAATGCCAAACCATCATCACTGTACTTATGTCCCTGTGTTATTCTTGAAAACCTTTGATTCTTAAACCATTGATGCACATCTTCCCTTTGGATACCATATCTTTGCATATAATCCTCTGCTATCTCCTGTTCTCCTTTGTACTGTTTGGCAATTTTATTTGGATCTCCTTCATATATTATGACATCACCACTCTGTATGTGCTTTGAAAAATTCTGCTGCAATTCCTGCCAATCCGAGAAATTTGTCCATATATTCTGGAACGCATAGATTCTGAGCATATCTGGATTTGCAATAGGATCAAATTTCTTTAGATTTCTTACATCATAACTACCTGTATCAAAAATATCAATATCCAAGGATTCATATGGTTTATTTCCATCTGCATCTTCAATTTTTTTCAGTTCATCTCTTTTTTTTTCAACTGCTCTTTTTGAAATGACTCTGAGTCCTGGGGATGGCTCAATAATTTCTATTGCAATCCTTTCAATATTACTTCCCTTTTGGATAGCTGCATTGCATAATTGCTCTAATGCAACAACAGTTTTGTCACCGGCAAAAGTCCCAAAATCAGTGTACCTTATTTCAGTCTTGTCTTTTAGCCTCTCGGCAATATAATCAGATTTGAGTGCCTGAACAAATTTTTTTCTGAAAGATTCTGTAGTTTTCCTGTAATCAACATTCACCAATGTGGTTAGAGTTGCAAAATCAGTATACCAGTATTTGCCATACTTTTCCCAGTGTATGACCTTGCTCTCTGG
>JAHIYL010000153.1 GCA_018815145.1 Nanobdellota archaeon
GACACTATTCAGTTTTATTGTTTTCTTATTAGCTTGCTCAGCTAGTACACCAGGTGAATCAGCTAGTGACGATTGCAGTGGCTATGTCTTGGCAATAATACCCGATACCGATGAATCTCCATTTTATTACAAGGAAAAAAACGTTAGAATTGAAGATTTGTTTGAAGTCAATTTTGATGATAAAGAGGTTATGCCAAATCTGTGCCTTAAGGTGACAAAAATTCAGGAGATTGACAAAATACCTGAAGAAATCAAGAAAATTGACCTATTGCATGGATTAATTATTGTAAGTATTGGAGAACCAGAGTCTTTAATATACCCCTACGATTTAACAAATAGTCTAAATAAATTTACAGTAGAAGAGATTCTTGGCCTTGAAAACATTGAAGAATTAAGATCTCATTTCAGTGATGATGCTGTTACATTGCTTTATGCCTGTAGGCCAGGTGCAGAATCTAATATACTTGAAAAAAATGTCGCAGAAGCAATAGCATATACATTTGATACAAAAGTAATGGCTCCAAAACACGAATATTTATCACAGACATCATTCCCAGAAGAACTGAGGGCCTATGAATTCAAACAGGATAAAGATAATAATTATGCACTCAGCTTCTTTTTTGAAAATTTTGTGTTGTATAGAGATACACCCTATTATGGCAAAATAATAACTTTTATTGGTCCACCAACACTTGCACAAGGAAATCCAGAGTTATATGGTCACCATATGGAAGAAAAATCTCCTGAAGAAATGTTCTACGTAATTGAAAAAGGTGAAGTAAGCGACACCTTTCTCCAGAAATATGTGTATAATGAAGAAAGTGAAAAAAATGTTGTTTTGGTTTAATCCTGTTTGATATCAATCTTCTTCATCTTTTTGAGTTCCATGATATTCATCTCTCTTATTATGAAATAATGAAAAGACTTGCAGCACTTCCTGAATTTGAACCAAAAATAAAAAAAGGATGGCTGTCCAGATATTCAAGGATGGTCACCAGCGCGAACACAGTAGCGGTATTGAAGTGAAAATTTGTAGAAAAGTATTTATGGATATATTTTTTTATATTGCTTTATGAAGCTTCATCCAATTTTTGCATTGGTCTTTGTATTAGTTTTTTTGATATCATGTTCATCAGATGCACCGGCTGAACCAGCTCCTGTTAGTACAGAACCAGCTATTCCTGTTGAGCCAACTCCATCTTACCTGCCTACGGAGTGTATTGGAAAAAAAATTGCTCTGGCAATCATTCCTGAGGAAAAAGATGATACTCTTTACAATAAAGAGCTAGACCAAGGTATTGATGATGTTTTCAATGCAAATTTTAAAGATAATATGCCTAGTTTTTGCTTGAAAATTGAAGAAAATCCTGAAATTACACTAATACCAAATGTTATTATGAATTTCTATTTGACGACCGGGAGAAAAATTGATGCATTAATCATAGTCAGCCATGGTGGCTCAAGTTTAATTACTTATCCACAAACTTCTGAGACTAATATCGAAGCTAATGAGGTAGCCTCTTTTAGTTACTTGGAGGATTATTTCACCGACAATGCAGTAATAATGATCTATGGCTGCAGTGGAGGAATGCCGACAAGCGATGGACAAAAAAATATTGTGGAAGCTTTTGCATATGCATTGGACAGGAAGGTTATGGGCCCTAAGCAATCATTTTCAACCCAAGTTTTATTTTATCCTGATGAATGGATGAATGAATTCACGGAGAACACAGGTGATGAAAATTCCCTGAGCTATCTTTTTGATAATTTTGTCCTTTACAAACACATAGCTCTACCACAAGGTATCCGTACATATATTGCAGTAAAATCTCAGACTCAGATTCAAGCAATTAAAGATCTTTATCCAGAAACATATGAACAAAAGATTGTGTATGCATCAAGAGAAGAAATGTTCCAAGTTGTTGAAGGAAGAGGTGGAGTAAGCCAGGAATTCCTGCAACAATATGTCACCAATGAAAATAAAGAAACAAATATTGTTGTAACTTAGTTCTCAATATCACACAGCAATCTTCTTCAGCTTTTCAATAATTTCTTCTTTTTCAAAATTAGAGACCATCATAATTTTTGATTTTGCTTTACCTACAAATTCCTTTGCATCTTTGAGTAGTTGCTCAGAATCATCCTTGGTTGCAGCAAAATCAGCATAATACTGCTTATCAATCCTCTCTTTTTTTGCAGATTTAAGCTTTTTTGATAGTACATCTTCTCCAAGAAGTCTGAGCAATAATATTGAACCTGTGTGATTCTCGCATTTGATATCATACTTGTATAGTAAAGCAACTGTGACATGATACATAGCATAATATGACATGCTAACTGAATTGTCAAATAGGTTATTATTGTACAATAATTCAGCAGATTTCAAAGAATCCTTTGATTTTTCAATATAAGATTCTACCAGATTCTCTGTATTTTCAACAATCTTTATCTTATTTTCAAGGAGCAAGGTTCTTATAAAGCTGTTCATATATAAATTCTCCACCTTTAAGTATTATGTGATGTGCTATTACCTCTTTTATCACAAGGTTTTCAAAGTCTATGGATTTAATAATTTTTGGATTTATTTCTAAACCATATTCTCTTTCTATATTGATTATTTTAGATTTGATATTTTTGTCGTCTTTTACCAGTATGTCAAGATCAGATTCTTTTGTCTCAATTCCTTTGGCAAAACTACCGAAAAGTATCACCTCTGTCGAGGTTTCAGCAGATTTAAGTATGTCATTGAACAATGCTATTTTCTCCTTGTGCTTTTCAAAGAACGCAAGTGTCCTGAAATCCTCTGCCAATTTTATGAGAAAAAGGCTGGTTATTCTTTTTGGTAGAAAAAAATATTTATTTTTACCTTCGTGATAAGATTCAATTATTTTGTCTTTTTCCATCTGATTCAGATTTCGAAGTACAGTCGATGGAATCTCATTTATTCTTTTAGAAAGTTCTCTAAGGTAGTATTTTTTAAAGATAAGTTCAGATATTATCTTCATTTGCGTATTGTTTAGATTTTGCAACATATGTGGCACAAACGCAACAATAATATATAAATATTTTGTTTTTCCAAGCGACAAAACAGAGAAAAAATTAAAAAAAAGTTATTCAGCAATCTTCTTCAGTTTCTTCAATTCCATGATATTGAGCATCTTCTCTGTGGACTTGATTGCAGCGACTATCTGGTCACAGTCCACTCCGACAGTCTTGAATTCACTTCCGCCATTCTTCCACGTGATAGTCGTCTCGACAAGCGCATCGGTGTTGCCGCCGGGGGGAATCCTCACGACGTAATCGATGAGTGTCGGAATCCTGAAATCCAATTTCGGTTCCAGTTTCTTAAGGCAATTCATGAACGCATCGTATCCGCCGTCTCCCTCGTGTTTTTCATAGTACTCGTTCTCGCCGATCCTGAGCGCAAGCCTGGCAAAAGGTTTTTGGTCTGCCCATGATGTGATCTCATAATCGACAATCTGGATTTTCGTGTCTTTCGGGCTTTTCAGGACATCAGAGATGATGAAAGGCAGATCATCTTTGGTCAGGACCTTCTTCTTGTCTCCAAGCTCTACGACCTTTGTATAGACTGCTTTCTTTGTGTCATCATCAAGATCGATGTTCAGCTCTATGAGGTTCAAATCTATATTTGCTTTTCCGGATAATTTTCCCAGGGCATATGCTCTTTCCCTGTTGAACCTGGAAGGGTGCAGCTTGTTGGAATAGAGGTTCCCCTTTCTGTCTCCATCTGCATGGATGCCGGCGGTCTGTGTGAAAACATCGTCACCTGTTATGGGCTTTCCGGATGATATCCTCTTGCCTGAAAAAGCCTCTACGAGCCTCGATATCTCTTTCAGCTTCTTCTCATTCACAGAGATAGAATAATTGAAGAAATCTGCAAGACCTATCGCCACTTCATCAAGTGCAGCGTTTCCGGCTCTCTCTCCCATGCAGTTGACAGTCGTGTGCACTCCTCTTGCCCCTGCAAGGACTGCTGCTATGGAATTCGCTGTGGCGAGTCCGTAATCATTATGGGCGTGGATATCGAAATGCAAATCCGGAAATGAGCAGGCCATCTTTTTCATGAACTCTGATGCTCCGATGAAATTCAGCGTGCCCAGAGTATCTGGCAGCATCACCCTCTTCACTTTGAGAGATTTGACAAGCCTTGTGAGTTCCATCACGTACTCAGGGCTTTCAGAGATCCCGCTTGACCAATCCTCAAGATAGACATTCACATCCATCCCTTTATCCTGCGCATACCTTATCGTATTCCTGATGTCCTTGAAATGCTCAGCTGATGTCTTTTTCAATTGCACTGTGCAGTGCTTCAGTGATCCTTTTGCAAGGAGGTTCATCACCCTGCATCCTGTTTCAGCAATCCAGTCCACAGAAAGATTATCATCAACAAAACCAAGGACCTCAAGCCTGTCAAGTAATCCTGCTTCTTTCGCCCATGATGCAATCCTCCTGATAGCTTCCTTCTCTCCGTCAGATACCCTTGCATTGCCAATCTCAATCCTGTCAACACTGACTTCAGTCAGTAGCTTTTTTGCCATTGCAAGCTTTTCTTCAGGAGAGAAAGAGACACCATTAGTCTGTTCTCCTTCTCTCAAAGTTGTATCCAGGATTTCAATATTCATTTGTTGCACCCTATTTTTCTGCCTTTAGCCCATCATCAAGCTGTTTTACAAATCACCCTTCAATAAAAGAAAGGCTTTTATACAATAATAATGATAATTATTGATAGAACTAAGGCAATCTTTACAATATCCGCAGATTTAGAGTTTTTTATTTTCTGCATTCAAGAGAGTTAATAATCGACTATATATAAAGCTTTTGATTTGAAGTAATATTTCATTGACCTGAAGCATTTACTGCAATTTTTTTCAACCCATCAAGCAACTCAATATTGTTCATCCGTAGTGTTTGCACAACGGAAAATAATATTGCCGTGGTGTGTGCACC
>JAHIYL010000154.1 GCA_018815145.1 Nanobdellota archaeon
AAACTATGAGTTTATACATATAAACTGTGAGTTGCTATGCAAGATGTTACAGAAAACGAAATGAGAATTGCCTTAAAGATATTTAAGGATTTTACGAGAAAATATAATGCCAATAATCTCGCAAAAGAAACCAATCTTACCTCAATGGGTGTTCTAAAAATCCTTAATCGTTTGGAACAGCAAAAAATCATCAGATTTGAGCAAGTGGGAAAGGCAAAGATTGCCCATATTGACTATTCCAATGAGTATGCAAAGCATTTTATCCTATTTTTATTACAGCGAGAAGCAGAAACTAGCAATGCTCGAGTAAAACGATGGGTAACAGAAGTGAAGAAACTCCAAGACTATGCAACTTTCGGAGTAATGTTTGGCTCGGTTTTACACAAAGATTCTTTTCAAGATGTTGACCTTCTTGTAGTATTGCCACAAAAGAATGTGCCTGAATTATCGCAAAAAGTCGAAGAGATTAATAGGTTGAATACTAAATGCATTCATATGGTCAAGCAATCAATTCAAGATATAACGAGTAATCTACTCGAACAGGATTCAATTATTGTAGATGCGTTGCGTGAGGGTGTTGTAGTGTTTGGGTATGAAGATTTGTTTGAGGTGATGAAAAGTGTCACACGTTAATCACAAGGTTAAGTGGTGTTTGAAAAAGGCAGAGAAAGAACTTCAAGAAGGAAACAAGCACAGAGGTTTGGTAAAAAAGAATCCTGATCTTGCATTAGCTCGAAAACACATCTTAAAGGCAGAGCATAACCTACAAGCAGTGGTTCGTTTTAAGGAAATTGACTTTTCTGATTGGTCAGCACCTGCCACGTTTTATTCTATTTATCATTCTTTGCTTGCTGTACTTGTGAAGCTAGGATATGAGAGTAGAAACCAAGAATGTACTTTTGCTTTGATTTATCAACTCATTGAAACCAAACAAGTTAATCTTGATGCAAAGCTCATTTCCGAGATTAATGCCATGCAACCTGAGGAAGCGCATGAGAAGCCAACGATTGTGGATGTGCGAGAAAGCGAGCAATATTGTGTGAGTTTGAGCCTTGAGGACAATACGTACAATTGACTGCTGTCTATTGCTAAAGAAATTTTAGATCAGGTGAAAGTGTTTATTGAAGAATGATTGTTTTTGTTTCTCATATGTATATGGAGACCTAAAATAGTGGCATTCCTCCTTGTTTTATCGACGATAAAAGTTGTGTTCCACCCGTATTTTCTGGGTGTTAATTTTGGAGGAGTTTTTGGAGCTTTTTTTCCACGCTTTTTCGTTGGGTGGTCACACCATATTTGTTGTATTGTACTACAAGATTTTTGTTTGACACAATGAACATCCAACAGTTTTTGTATTTTCTATTCAATTGTTTGACTTTATCTTGGAATTGCTTTTTTTTCTTCAGCCATGTTCCTGTTTCAATCTCTAAGGCATAATCTTTTTTGTTATGTATGAATGTGATGTCTGCATCTTTGGTGTCATGTTCTCGCAAGTGTACCACTTTGAATTTGTTTTCTAGAAGGTTTTTAACAGACCAGACGAGAAAGGTGTGAGTTTTCGAATGATTGAGCGTTGGTTTTACTAGCACGGTGAGTGTTTTTTGTTGTTCAACACAATACTCGTTGCATTGAATATATCCTTCATCGTTGAGTACTGCAATTTCTTCAGTTGTGAGATTATCCTTAAGATACACTCTATTGTTGCGGATGTCAAGATCGTTCTTTATTTCATTATTCTTATCTTCTTTGGTTTGCGCTAATTCTTTTTTCTGTTCTTCTAAATAGCGGATATCTGTTTCTAATGTTTCTTTGGATGTTCTGAGTTCCTCCAAATTCTCTTTGTACTCTGCTTTTTCAAAATTATCATTCAGCTTACTTAATAGTATACTTACTTTTTTCTTAAGTGATCGTGGCACAGTATCTCTTGCAATAATTAAGTGAATGTCGTTTTTCATCTCCTGAATTTTTCCCGAAGATAGGGTGTTAAGATTGGTGTTGATATAGTTGTATAACAAGTTGCGGTCTTGACCTTTCTTCCTTTCTTCTACGATATTTTTTGCATAATTTGTGTTGCTCCTTCTTATCATCCGAATAATATTGACGCTTAGGATGCTGAGGAAAATGAGTGTGTTTATTGCTTGGTTATGTGATAACTCAGGGAATTGCATAAATTGGATAAAAACAATCACTTGCCATATCAGATATGCAGTGAGTAATATGTGAATTATCGTACTGGCACAAAACTTTGGTTTTTCAAACATTTTATTCCCACACTCTCGCAAAATCTTCACATACCCGAATCCCTGAATAATTCAGATAAATATCGGTTGTCGTAATGCTACTGTGGCCAAGAATGGCTTGCAAAGCTCTTAGGTTTCCTCCTTTGTGCAAGTAGGTAACTGCAAATGTGTGCCTGAGCACGTGCGGGCTAACTGGTTTTCGAATCCTGGCTCGTTCGGCAACGATTTTCACATACTTTTGTATGGTTCTCATAGCTAGGGGGAACCTGGTTTCTTTTGAAAAGCAGTCCATTATCAAGAGTCTTGCTCGTTTGCTCATTGGAATGACTCGCCTTTTGCCACCCTTTCCTACGAGTGTTATGCAATTCCTTTGCCAAGAAATATTATCCTCCTTCAAACCTGCAAGCTCGCTTACTCGCATCCCAGAATCCAATAACACATTGATGACTAGTTCTTCTTCAAAGTTGTGGCAGGAACTCCGTAAAGCTTGCATTTCATCTTCTTCCAGAGGTTCTCGTTTATATTCCATGGTGTATCACCTAAGAAGGGATAGGTTGCCTGACTATAAGAAAGAATGTCGGAGAATGTATATCTTTTTGATGCTTTTTGAATTTCCTTTATGACCTGAAATGTTTTTTCTTTTTTTCTGGAAGGATACATATGCGCAGGTGATTGTGGAAGAAGTCTAAGAATTCTTTCTTTCTGAATTGCAGTGTTGGATTTGTTGTGATGAATTTCTGGAATTTTTCTTCACAAGATTGTCTTTGTTCTTGTTTGCACATACGTTTGCATTTTATGTGTTGAAACCAGGTGATGAGTTCTGGGAGGCTTCTTTGCTTGTTGTGCAGTTTGATGTTGGCAAGGACGCAGTTGATTTCATCCATGGTGATTCTCGGATCATTCAGTCCTTTATGGATATCTTTGAGATTGTCATTTTCAGAGTGGATGTGTGCTTGTATTTTCTGAATGGTTTCTTTTGGAAGCACTGCTTTGGGTTTGCATTGGTTGTATTCTATGAGGTTTGCGAAGTGTGACCATACAGTGCCTTCTTTGATGCCTCTTAATGTAGCGATATCTTTGGCAGTCTTTCCTTTCCGTAGGAGTTGCAGTGTCTTTTGCACAGTAAATTCATTGGTGCTTATGGTAATCTTTTTGTTCAGGTTTTCTTCTTTTTTGCTTGTCAATTTGATTGTTGTTTCTTCTAGTGGGAATGACTTGTTGAATTGTCTGGTTATGTGTCGTCGGTATTTGTATGTGTTGGCGTGGGATGCATAAGTGAGCCAGCCTTCAAACTTTTCTACTGCACTTTCTCTTGGCAGCTTGTCCTTCTTATAGTCCTGCGTCATTTTGTTGAATTTCTTTTCGAATTTGAGCAGGTTCTTTTTTCTGAGCAGTTTATGGTAGAAGAAGATGCGGAATCCCAGAAAACTAACACCATTCTCTAATGTTATGACCTTAGACTTTTCAGGATGTAATTCTAATAGCAGTTGCATTTTAAGAAAGTCGTCTACGCTTTTCTTCTGTGACTGCAATATACTCTGTGAAGTGTCAAGTATGACGAAGTCGTCGACATACCTGCTGTAATATTTTGCTTTGAGGTCATGCTTGATGTACTGGTCGAGTTCGTTGAGGTAGACGTTGGCGAAGAATTGGCTTGTGAGATTGCCTAGTGGCATTCCCTTTCCTGGAATTGTGCTTTTGTGATTGTTAAGGATTGTCCTTATTAGCCATAGTATGCGGTCGTCCTTTACTTTTCTTTGAAGGATGCTTATGAGCACTTCGTGATCTACGTTGTCGAAATAATGTTTGATGTCTGCTTTGAGCACAAAGCAATCTCTTGTATTGTTCTTTGAGGTTTTTCTTGCGAAATGTTCAAATCTCTTGATGGCATTGATCGATCCTTTTCCGAGCCTGTTGGCGTAGCTGTCATAGATGAATTTCTTATCAAACAGTGGTTCTATGATGTTACATAACGCGTGATGAATAACTCTGTCTCTGAAGTCACTCTTGCTGATCTTTCTTGTTTTTGGGTCACGAAGTATGAATGTCTCAAGAGGCCTTGGCTTGTAAGTATGAAACAGGAGTTCAGTCCGCAATTGAGCAAGGTTTTTATCAAGATGCTCTTCAAACTCTATCACATAGGGCTTGAGAGTCTTATGGCGCCTGGCTTTCTTGAAAGCATACTCCAAGTTGTCATTGGAGCAAAGTTCTTCATATTTAGGAGCTTGTTCGGTTGTCGGGGGGGGGGCGTTCCATCAAGAGTGCATGAAACGATATGGTTTTTTAAACTTTGAGTCATTCCTTTTCATCATAAACACCACAACACACAGTCAGTTGTTACTTGATAGTGGTTAAAAAAGCGAAAGATTTAAATAGTAGAGTTCATATAATGCTTTATATTTCATGGTTTTGGAGGTATAAAAATGAGTAAAATGCAATTATCTGATCGTGTCACAAGGGAACCTTTCGAGATTTACGAAGGCCCAAATACAAGAGAAATGCCCAAACTCGTCAAAGACGATAGAAGCCCTATCACCATGGCTCAGGTCATGAAGAACAGGCTTGAGGGCACTTGGTCTCCTGCGGTTGTTCAGAATTGGCGCAACAACTACTGGGACACAGGAGATGGAAGCGTCAGGTACACTGATGGTTCTGGTGTCATGATACAAGATGCAGACTACCTCTTAGAACTCAATCCTAAAACTAGACTCACACCAAACAGAGCAGTTGCTCTCGGCGACAGGAAGTTTGAAAAAGGAAAAGTGCTCTTTTTGCCAAAAGATCGTATTGCACAAGTGAATGGTGTTTATCTTACGGCTGACCAGGCAAAAGATAGTCCTGAATGGCAATTTCTCGCACGAGAAAAAGAAAACTCTGGACTGCTTGGCGCATACGTAGATATGGTATTCCAAGCAACAGGAAACGATACCAATATGGCATTATATTTCGGAAATCCTGAAGAAGAGAATTCGGGGCGCCTGTGGTGCATCGTCAGCATCATTCACGGGTCTGATGCCTCCGGCTACAACTACTTCGGCTACAACGATGGGCGTCTTGTCGGGGTAGCGTCGGAGACGCTCGGAGCGCAAAAAAACGTCATGCCAAATCTTGAAACAAGAATCAGACATCCGTCTGAAATGGTCATCGAGATAGCAGGACAACGACGCACCTACCACCTGGACACTGAGTAAAACCAATACCTTTTTATTTCCTTTCTCTCTTTTCTTATTTGTCCCAGCCACGAAGAGTGGTTGGACTACACGCTGGTCCACTATGGGAACAATTGTTCCTATAAAATACAGTCGCAACAGAAATGAAGCGACAGTGAAACCATGAAGTGGATGGGCTACATTCGGGGCGCCTGTGGTGCATCAACAACATCAATAACAGGTCTAATGCCAACGGCAACAACAACATCGACAACAACAATGGGCGTCTTGTCGGAATAGACCAATCATCGCTGGGACACATTTTCTTATCGGCTCACTTTTTACCGAATATGAAGACAAGATTTTTATAATCTGGAAGCAATTCTTGGTTTATAACCGAGAAAATGAAGCTCAAGAGCTTCGAATTGCCTTTTGAGCCGAGAAGCCCAGAGTCATGATGCGTCATTCATTTCATGAGAGAAAGACGCACCAGGGCGTATAAACGATGAATCTCAAGGTTTCAGCCAATTAGCCACCGTTGAGTGGTTACAGGCCGAAACATTTATATATCAGTTATTCCATATAAGAAAGCATGAAAAATATACTATTAGTGTGCAGAAGAGGAATAGGTGACATGGTCTGGTCAGTACCTTTGATCAATTCACTTCACTCAGCTTTTCCAGATGCCCACATAGATATTCCTGCAACAGAAACAACTTCTATCTACGAACTAATAACTCTTTTTGGAGATCATGTAACTCCCATCCCATATCCAGACTCTAACCATCCGTTTAGAAAGGCAGAAATTAAAGCCCATAAAGCAGGGGACCGCCTTATGAAACACACATACCACAGTAAACTCCTTGAAGAGATATTGCCCCACGATTATGATTTGGCAATATTTGAAAAAGGCAATATGTTGAACCAAGCAGGAGAGGTAGTTCCATATCGTATAAACCGAATTTCAGGTAAACAGATTTCTACATCAGATATTCGCGAGGACACCCTCCCCGTGGACAGATACCTTCAATTTGCAACTGCAGCAGGAATCCCTGCCCGACATGACTTCTCAATGGGAATAGATATGGAAAGAGACGCACGTTTATATGATGGCACAGTTCTTCCTGACAGCAATTATGTTGTGTTATGCCTTCAAGCAGGTCAACCAGAAAAAAAATGGACAAAAGAAGGATTTCAAACAGTCATCAAACACTTTCAACAAAGAGGTCTTGATACAATTCTTGTAGGTGGACCAGAAGAAGAAAACCTGGCAAGAGAACTTCCCGCAACAAAGAACACAGTGACAGATCATTATAGCATAAGTTTGGCAGATTTCGCAAGACTTGCGTACAGATCAGAAATGGTCATATCTGGAGACACAGGGTTCATGCACCTTGCAGACGCAGTCGGTGCAAAAGTTATCGGAATGTTCGGACCAACACCAAGTGCGATATTCGCCCCTTATCACAATACAGAATATGCAGTGCAAGCAGAAAGCATGGAACAGCTCAGACCAGAACAAGTCACAACACAGATTGACAGGATTCTTTAGACTGACAGTTAAAAAAGGAAAAAGACCGTTTAAAAAAAATCCTACTTCTTCACTCTAATAGTATGGTTCCAGCTGTTAAAAGAAATCAATCCTTTGATAGGTTTCTTTTTCAAAAGTATTTTCATACTTTCAGAGACAAGAATTGAAGCTGCTAGGCATACTGTTGGATTGAAAATCCCAATATCCTCAATTTTTTTGTCTTTTTCAAGCTTGGCTTGTAGCTTTTTGACATTAATTGTTGCAGTCTTATTGAACACAATACCTGAATCACCAGCGTACCTGCACACTAAGAGTGGTTTTTTGCAGTTCTTGTCAATTATTAAAGATGTATTAATATCATTCGTTGAATCAATGACCACATCAGAATCCAAAAGGAATGAATTCGTAGGCACAAGTTCCTCATGAAATGTTTTAATCTTAACTCTTGAATTCTGGCGTTCAAGATTCTTTTTGGCTTCTTTAGCCTTGAATTTATTGATC
>JAHIYL010000155.1 GCA_018815145.1 Nanobdellota archaeon
AAAATGAGTGAGGAAAGGCCAACATATAAGAGAAGAGAAATCAACTGGGGTATCTGCCACATATTTTCATCCTATAATAATACAATAATCCATATAACAGATATCACTGGAGCACAGTCAATTGCTCTATCATCTGGCGGCCAGATTGTGAAGGCAGACAGGTTGGAAAGCTCACCTACTGCAGCAATGGCAGCAGCTAAAAGAGTTGCAGAGTCTGCAATTGAAAAAGGAATCACTGGAATCCATGTAAAGATAAGAGCTCCGGGCGGCCAGAATGGACCTTCAAATCCGGGTCCGGGTGCTCAGGCAGCTGTAAGAGCATTGTCAAGGATGGGCCTCAGGATCGGAATGATAGAAGATGTCACCCCTATTCCGCATGATGGATGCAGGAAAAAGGGAGGAAGAAGAGGAAGAAGGGTATAATGAAAATTCAATCAATAGAAAGCAGCGATGAGAAACAGGTATTTTTGCTTACAGAAAGTTCTCCCGCTTACAGCAATGCATTGAGAAGAATCATGATGTCTGAGGTACCTACATTGGCAATCGAAGATGTTGAATTCAGAAAAAACACTTCTGCTCTTTATGATGAGATAATTTCACACAGATTGGGTCTTATCACCCTCAAGACGGATCTTGATACTTATAATTTTATGGCAGACTGCAAATGCGGCGGAGAAGGTTGTTCCAGCTGCACAGTAAAATTTTCACTGAAAGTCAAAGGACCAAAAACAGTATATGCATCAGATTTGAAATCAAAAGACCCAAAAATAGTTCCAATCTATCCAAAGACAGTGATCACCAAACTGTTGGATGGTCAGGAACTTGAGATTGAAGCCACAGCAATTTTGGGACTTGGGAAGGAACATTCAAAATGGTCTCCTGGTCATGTATATTATAAGATCAAACCCGAGATTAAGATTGACAATAAGAAAGTGAAAAATCCTGAGGCTGTTGTTGCATCATGTCCTGTCAATATTTTTGATATCAAAAACAATAATCTGGCAGTGATCGAGAAAAATCTCCTGAATTGCCATAACTGTGAAGCATGCACAGATGTTTCAGAAGGAATAAGCTTTGAAGAAGCTGAGAAAGACTATGTCTTTTACCTTGAGTCATGGGGACAGCATTCCCCAAAAGACATAATATCAAAAGCATTGGATGTGTTCAATGATAAGCTGGCAGAGCTTGAGAAGAACCTTAAGTAAAAAAATTTTGGCACCTTAGACAAATTTTTTTTGCGGGGGTGCCGGAGTGGTCAAACAAAATTACAGATGATAATTTTGGACTAGACGGGCTACGTTGAGGTCGTAGTGGCTTAGTGCCTGCGCGTGTTCGAGTCACGTCCCCCGCATACCTTTATACAAAAAACTAAAAGTAAAATGATGAAATCAAACCCATACACAAGCGCTCTCATTGTTGAGCTTAAGACCGCTTCAATAAAAGAGAAAGCAGCAATCTGGAAAAGGATAGCGACAGATCTTGAAAAGCCTACAAAAAAGAAAAGGATAGTCAACCTGTCAAAGATTGAAAGATATTCAAATGACAACGAGACTGTTGTTGTTCCGGGAAAAGTGCTTGGCATGGGCGATCTCAGCAAAAAAGTCACAATTGCAGCAGAAAGTTTTTCAAAATCTGCAACAGATAAATTAAAGGCACTTGGTCTTGAGTCAATGTCAATAAATGAGCTCTTGAAAAAGAACCCTAAGGGATCTAAAATCAAGATAATAGGTTAAAAAAATGATAGTAATAGATGCAACAGACTTAATCCTTGGAAGGCTTGCAAGCGAAGCTGCAAAAAAAGCAATCTTAGGAGAAGATGTAAGGATAATCAATTCAGAGAATGTGTTTATATCAGGTGCTAAAAAAAGGATACTTAATGATACAATCCAGAAGAGGGAGCGAGGTACACATGCAACAGGACCACATTATCCCAGATATCCGGATCAGATTGTCAAAAGGACGATAAGGGGGATGTTGCCTTATAAGAAACCTATGGGAAGGAGTGCTTTCAAAAGAATAAAATGCTTCAATGGCGTCCCTACAGAACTCGCCAAACAGACACCTATCACATTAGAAGATGCAAATGTCTCAAAACTGCCTAATCTTAAATATATGAGCTTGAAAACATTATCAATAAATCTGGGTGCTAAACTTGAGTAAAAAAAAATCAAATATAATCCATAAATCAGGTAAGAGAAAGACGGCAATTGCCAAGGCGACACTTAAATCAGGTACTGGAAAAGTACGGATTAACAAGAAGCTTTTGGAGAACTATAAGCCAAAACTATACCAGCTTAAGATAATGGAGCCAATGATACTTGCAGCTGAAGAAGCAAAGGATCTTGATATATCTGTTGTTGTAAGAGGAGGAGGCATGATGAGCCAGGCTGAAGCAGTTGCTCTTGCCATCGGCAGATGCCTTGTTGAGCATTCACCAAAGCTGAAAGGAGTCCTTCTTGATTATGACAGAAATCTTCTTGTCGCTGATGTAAGGTACAAAGAGACCCACAAGCCTCTCATGCATGGTACTGCAAGGGGAAAGAAACAGAAGAGCTACAGGTAAATAGCAGAGAAATTCCCGTTTTTCTTTTTTTAAATCGTTTGTAACGTAATATAGACAATAAATTACCACTAGTCACTGGACATTCTCGCGTCAGATATATAAATCCTAAGCCGTTAATCTGCCGAGATGATCTATATAAATTCACACGAGCCTGCAGACCTTGTCAATCTCATTAAGTGCAAGGCAGATGTGACTGTAAAAAACTTCTGTCCTGGTGACTTCATTGTTGGTAAGATTGGCATCGAAAGAAAGACATTTGATGATTATCTATGCTCTCTTGCATCAGGAAGGTTGTTTACACAGCTCGTATTTCTAAAGGAGATATATCCCAAATCTTTCCTTGTTATTGAAGAGATTGATCTCTCTGTAATCAGCAATCAGAATTATTTTTTTGGTTCAATAGCCTACATTTTGATGGATTTGGATGTAAAGATTATTTTCAGCAATTCAAAGGAGCAGACTTCAGAGATTCTATCTATTATATCACAGAAAGAAAATAAAATAAGAAGCCGTATTTTGGCTGATCATTTTTTGAGATACAAGAAAAAACATAGGAAACAGGAAAAAATCAGGCTTTTAGCAGATCTCTTAGAGATAGGCGATGGCAAAGCAAAGATTCTTCTACAGTCATTCAGCTCACTAAGCGAGTTATTATCGGTTGATAAAAAAGCAGAAATAAAAGGGATAGGCAAAAAGACAATTGGGAAAATTATTGATCTAAATCGCAAAAATTTTTATTTGAGATAAAATTCATTATTATTCAAAATGACCAAGTCTATCAAAGATATCACAATTGAAGACATCCATGTCTTATTTGACAGCATAATTTTTATTAGGGGACAGGAGTATTTTGAAGAAGACTTTGTAAAATCAATCGAAGCTCTTGATTCATCAAATCTTTTCTTCATTGAAGCCATCATCCGAGGAAAAGAAAGTGTTTCTGCAAGATATTGTTGAATTGATTAAAAAGGATGACTTTGGTCTTGATGGAAGCATTGAAAAGGCAATTATTGGGATGTGCTCTTCAAAAGAAGACATTGATATGATAAAAGAATACTATAAGCCAAATAAGGATAAAGACTATCAAGACGAGGAATTTTACACAGATTTTTTCCTTGATCTGTATGATAAGCTGGGACTTGATGCAGAATATATTGATACTGCAAAAAAAGAGGGATTTTCAGAGAGCCTTATTGATAAGCTGATATCGCTGGGAAGGCTTGAGGAAGCGCTTCTTGAATGCAATAAGTACAAGGAAAATGGCTCTTTCTGGAGTGCAGAAATAAAGAAACTTGAAATTCTGAAAAAACTTGGCAGACATGTAGAATTCAATAAATTACTGCTTGATAGGGTTAAAAAAAATGGAGATATCAACGATGCAATAAAATTAAAAAAAGAGACTTCAGAAGAGGAGTGGAAAAAAATTATGAATCATATTATTTCAGATGCAAAAAAGAAAGAGAGGAATGATTTTTTATCCAGGATTTACTATCATGAGAATGATTACAAGAGCGCGTATGATTATTGCAAAAGTATAAGGGACATGAATTATCTGGAGTTGCTTGCAAAAAAACTCACAACTGCAGATCCTATGCTTGCATGTCAAATATTCAAAAGATTGTGCTTTGTGTGGATTGATTCGGGTTCTGGGTGGCCTTATAAAAAAGCTGGCAAAATGCTGGAAGCAATAAAAAAACTG
>JAHIYL010000156.1 GCA_018815145.1 Nanobdellota archaeon
CGTGCAATTTCATCCAGTTTCACACCGACAGTCATCCCTTTTTCTGCTGTATCAGTCTTTTTTCCCTTGCCGATCTCAATAGATCCTATCCTCTGCATGATGCAGCCTGTTGTGGGACCTATTATGACAAGCTCATCGCCCTTCCTGAATCCGTTGTCCTGCACAATTATATCAGCGACCTTGATATTCTTATAGAAATTTGTAACTTTTCCCACATGGACTTTTTTTTTTGTATTTACTCCCCCATATTGGTCTGCAAAATCACTGTCTTTTGGTTTCCCTTTGTAGAATCCTGTAGAAAACCCCCTATTATATACAACGGACAATCTTTCAAATAGCTCTTTTTTCAGCATGTCGTCAAGCTTTCCTTTCTCATATGCATCAAGTGCTTTCCTGTATGATTCGACAACAACCTTCACATATTCAGCACCCTTTGTCCTGCCTTCGATCTTCAGGGAATCAACTCCTGTCTCAATTATCTGGTCGATGAATCTGATAGAGCATAAGTCCTTTGCACTCATAACAAAATTATTCTCAAGAACCAGCTCTTTGTCTTCCTCTGTGTCATTGATTATATAGCTCCTCCTGCATGGCTGGATGCAGTCTCCTCTATTCGCTGATCTTCCATATAGGAACTGGGAAGTGAAGCAGCGACCAGAGACAGCGACGCACATGGCTCCATGGATAAAGGCCTCAATCTCAATATCAGTATGCTGCCTTATCTCTTTTATCTGCTCAAGGCTGCACTCTCTTGCCAAAACAACCCTTTTTGCCCCAAGAGCAAGAAAATGATTTGCTGCTGCTGAATTGCTTACTGACGCCTGCGTGGATATGTGGAATGGCATATTGATTCTTTTACACTCAGATATGACTGAAAAATCCCAGCAGATGATTGCATCGACTCCTGACTGTTTTGCAGAATTGACAATTTTTTTAACAAGTTTCAGCTCATCCTCATAGATTATTGTGTTTACAGTAAGAAATACTCTGACACTGTATTCATGGCAGTAGGAAACAATTTTACTCAATTCAGCAAGTTCAAAATTCTTTGCTGTTGCACGCATGTTCAGCTCTTTTACTCCAAGGTAGACTGCATCAGCTCCGGCATTTACCGCAGTCGTGAGCGTCTCCCGGTTTCCGGCAGGTGCGAGTATTTCAGGTATCTTTTTCTTGTCCATATTAGCAGGGAAAAGCAAAAAGAATTATAAAGTTTGTTGGACGAGTGTAACTATATTACAAAAAGTTAGGCAGAATACCCGCTCCTTTTGGCAACATATGCTAATTCAGGCTGACTTTCACACTTGAGCCTAATATTTGAAAGAGCTGATCTTATGTGGCTAATCTCAACAGTTTTTCGGGTATTGTATATCAAATAATTCCGAAGGAAAAATGGAAAATGATCTTCCAAAAACAGATTATCATTACATGGAACTGCAACTTCATCAAGTGTTGAATACAGGAATGCTGGTGCTGAATCTGAATTTCCTGAATCAAGTCCATGGTCATATCTAAACCTCAGATTTTCTGCTGAATAATATTTAGTATCATCAAAAGTAAATTGTAAAGAATAGACTTTTAACATTGTAAACATATTTGATTTGTCTTTATGCACAAAACCGTCTTTATAAAATCCTAGTTTTACTACTGGTACGGTATCAGGGCTGGGAAGGTACTCGATGGTGGCAACCAGCGCTCCGTCTTCATAAGGCAGGTTCATTCTTTTTTCAATATTTCTTACTATCCTTAGACTGTCAGGTCCGTTAGATTCTGCACGTAATATTTGTGTCTCATTATGGGAAATGAAGCAATCATTTAGGGTTTGCACAAGAATTTCAATTTTTGGTAGCCTGCAGTTTTCATCGGGTCTTGGCTTCATTGATGCAACAAAAAAATCAGCATTAATTATGCCAGAAGCATCTAATTGATAAGTCCTCTGTCTCATGTCCATAGATGTATATATGTGATCACAATTTTCCGTAAGAGAACGAAAATTTTGTGGATTGTTGAGTTCAAATTCTTGTTCTGCCTCAGACAATTTAAGTCTATTTACTTCCTGAAGAACAGTAGTTTTTGCCGGATAATTGTCAAAATTTCTCCAGTGTGTAACAAATTTGAGTAAAGTATCTATATCTTCCTTTGCTTCTTCTATAGGAGCATGTTTTATTATTTCCAATGCTTGAGCTAGTAGGTTATATTCAGCATGGATGGCAAATAAATGTTTATTCTCTCTTCCTTCTTTATCATAATGTGCCATGCCTGTAGAAACAAGATAGGCGTTTCCATTTGCATCTGGTTGGCTTAGCATTATATATAACTTGCCTACAGCTTCTAAATTAGACGCTCTTGGATCATTAGGATCTACACTTGAGACAAAATCTGATCCAAAGACTTCAGCAAATTGTATGTCAATAAAATGACCTGGGTTTATATCCGATGAAAACCCTGTATACATATGCGCCATCTGATGAGAATTCACAAACGACTTGGCATTTGGTTCAATTTCATGACAAATATCAATCAAATTTGGCATGAGATTATCTTTTTTTAAGCTTATATTTAAATATTATGGTAATTTTTATTTAGTAGTAAATACTATATTTGATCCTAATAGTGGGCA
>JAHIYL010000157.1 GCA_018815145.1 Nanobdellota archaeon
AAAAAAAAAAATGTCAATAAAATCCTTGACATAGGTTGTGGTGCAGGCAGGCACACAATATATTTTGCTGCACATGGCTTTAAGATGTATGCTATGGACAGTGCACCAAGCGGCATCAGAAGGGCAAAAGAGAATCTGAAAAAATATTCTCTATCAGCAAAATTCAGATGTGCCAACTGTTATGAGCCATTTCCCTACAAAGATGATTTTTTTGATGCTGTCATATCAACCCAGGTCATACATCACGCAAAGATTGAAAATATAAATTTCTGTGTCTCTGAGATACAAAGAGTGCTAAGGGCTGGCGGACTTGCTTTTGTGACTGTCACAAAATGCAAATATCATAAGGAGCATAAAGTACATATGAAAAAAATTGCACCCAGAACATTTGTTCATGTGGATGGTGTTGAAAAAGGCGTCCCGCATTATATATTCACACAAAAAGAGCTCCGAAAAGCATTTCATGACTTTAAGATACTTGATATACATACTGACAAAAAAGAGCATATAATCATGTTGGGGCAATTAAAAAATTCCAATAGATTGTTATCACCTATTTTATATTTGTTCAGATATTCAAATTCTATTGAACAACAGTAGGTTTGCTTATAAAAATCCATTTGTTCTGTTTCTTATTCACATTTTACATCTGGAGGTGTATGATATGGGCAAAATGATGATACAGATGAGTGAAGATGCCTGGTCTGAACTGATGCTGGAAAAAATGAAAAAAGAGTTTGAAAAAGTAAATGGAGCAAAAATGGATAAGGCAGCAGCCCTAGCAGTAGAAGCAAGCATGAATCATTGGAAAGGCAAGATGGAAATGATGGGCAAACATAAGGAATTTGGTCAGAAGCTTATGAGTGTGATGGGAAACTAACTACTTTATTGTTTTATTTTTTTCAATAACTGAGCACTTTTCAATAGACTGGGCTTAGTCTCAGGATGATCCGTTTCTAATGAATCCAAAAAAAAACCTATCTGTGTCTTTTTGTCTGGATTTTTTTTGAATTTCAATTCTTTGATTTCTGCAAATTTGATTATATCTTTCTCACATACATTCAATAGAAGCTTAATATTCAGTTTCTTACCAATAGAATAATTTCCAATGAATTTTCCTGTCCTGTTCATAAAAATATTTTCAAGGAAATAAACACATTCCATATCCATATTCCAAGGTACAACAATCTTATCTGATTTTGTATTGACACTTTTACCAATTTCAAATTTTTGTTTCTTTGTTTTGATTTCACAAGGTAATTTATCAAGGATTGTATCAATAAGGTATTTTGAAACAGCACTATTTACAGAATCATCTTCTATAATTAAGATCTTATCAGCCTTTGAAAACAATTTGTTTGTCCTTATCTCTTTTCTAATTCTCTTCTGGATTACTTGCACAAAACAATTATTGCAGAGTGGATTGGCTCCAGAGTCCATTGTCGCATCTTTGCTGCATTTCACACATTTCATGTTATTCAATATTGCAGGACAATAACAGAGATATAAAAATTTACTTAAATTCTGATTTTATCGTCTAATATGCCAAAAAAAATTCTATTTTTCTGTATTGTTACTACTTTAAAATGCTATCAAAAACGATATATTTATATATAAGTGGAACCATTCTAGAGTAAGAACAAACAAAAGGAGGTAAAACTACTCCTTTTGCACATATTCCAAGTCAACAGAAAAGAAGAATTTCATAATCACCTCTTTTTCCCTGGGAGCGTCTCTCCGGAGATGCTTCGAGGGTTTTATAATAAGTCAACTAAGAAATAATTTACACTTTTCTATCGTTGTCGTTTCTTTTTATGTCTTACGCCATACTCTTTTCTCATCCAGGTGAAGCAGGCAAAAAAACCCAGCACAAAACCGACTGAAATCAGATATACATAAAGTGGATCGATTCTTGGCAGATAAATTCTTTTCTCCCTGAAATATATGTCCAATTTTGAGAGCTCAATAGCATATTCAAGATAAAGAAGAGCTGAGAATTTGTCGTTGTCTTTGAGTGATTTTGCATACTCATAATAGCTGTAGCCAATGATAGGGAAGACGTTCTTTTCAATCTGCTTTCCAATTATCTGCTCTGCCTCAAGAATCCTGTCCTCAATCAAAAGCATAGTCTTTTCATCATCAAGCCCCATGCTGTTAAGGACAATATCTATCTCTGCCTTTGCATTGCTTGCCTTGAACAGGCATAGGCTGTATTCCTTGCTGTTATAATCATCATAAGCATAGGAAAGCTCCTTTTTTGTCTGTTCAAACGCAAGAGGGATATACAGCTTCAGATACTCAATCCTTTCCTCAACCTCGCTTATCTTCTTGAGGCATGATTCAGCAACACTTTTTTCATCAATGATAAATTTTTGGCCGGGTTTTCCAAAAAAAGTTGACCAGAAGACGGCACTGTTGAACCTCTCGATTCCAAATGCAAGATTATACAGACTTGAGTTTACATCTGTATCATTCCCTATGAGGTTCTCTTTTGCCGCACTGAAATACTCCTGGGAGTTCATCAGCCTCTCATTGACTACCATGTAAGTCTGAAGATCAGTTATTGTCTCAATGGTTTTTTTGGATATGATTTCCTTATACTCCTTTGTCTTATTTTCATAGTGGATTATCTCTTCATTGATTTCTTGTTCATCAAGATCTGAATCCAGATACCTAAAATATTTGAATTTCACATTCGCTCCAAAACAATAGCTTGCAGCACTGTAATAATTCTCTTTTTCAATTGCACCAAGTCCAAATGCCAAAAGTTCATTTGCATCATTCAATATAGAGATGTTTTCTTTGGAGGAAACAGAAATGTCTGCACTCCTCTGGCAGATCCCTTCAGATATATTTTTCATCCTTTCAATATAATCTGTATCAATTATGATTGAGTAATTCTTATCATACGTCCTGCCATTGAATTCATATATTGCTTCACGCAGGTTCCCGACCTTCACTATCTCTATTTCTGTGTTTTCCTGCAGTTCTGCGATAGTGCTCTCATTTATGCTTGACCATTTTGGAATCATTATTTTTTTTAGGCCCATCTTATCTGCATAAGTGATCTTTTCAGAGATGCCGCTCACCGGACCTACAAGTCCTCCTGAATTGATGGTCCCGGTAATTGATATTGTCTCATCAATTGTCCACTCCTCAAGAACACTTATTGTAAGAAGCGCTATTGCTGCTCCGGCACTTGGACCACCGACAATTGCAGCATTTGCCCGTATAGTGTAAAAGAAATCATATTTCTCGCAATCAGTATCACTATAGTCGCACGCAATCTCATTGGCAAACCGTGTCGACATGACTGTGTCAAGTTTTGTAAGAGGAAATGAATCTATGAAGATTCTCCCATTTCCCGGCTTTATCTCAAGAAAAAGATCAGCGCTGCTGCCAGACTCTTTATCTTCAATCTCAGATACTGCCAAAAGTTTCATCTGCCCATTTTTGGCATTGCACAAAGGTACAATTGCAAAAAAAAGAAGCATTAACAATATTTTTTTTGATATATATTTTGACATATATGATGCTACTAAAGACAAAAGCCATTTAAAGTTTGTGTTTTGCTGATAAATTTTGGAAAGAAGGTGACAAAAAAATCATTTGATTATGTTTGAATCAGTGTTCTTGTTCTTCTTCAGATCCTCAACTACTTCTTCAAGTATCATATTGAAAGATTTCTCCCTGAAATTTTCAAGTTCTTTTTCAAGATCTTCAGCATGCAGCATATCTTCAAAAAAGATCTTATAGCTCTTTGAGCCGCCATTAAAATTTGCCTTAGGGAACCAATTGATATGCATCTCATATTCAACAGGTGTTGATGACATCATTGAAGAAATGAACTCTTCATTTTGCCCTTTCTCCTTGTACATAGCCAGAAGTTTTGACTGATACAGTATTCTGTTATATTTTTCAAGCTGCGTGTCCTTTTCAAAAGTCCTCAGTTGGTTCTGCAAAGAAATAAGTTTGGCTGAATCGGAAAACAATGTCAGATTTCCGCTCTTGACAATTTCCTGGCCTGATTTCTGAGTATCTTTCACTCCAAAATTTGAAAGGACTACATTGAATCGGATCTCCACTTCAGGATATTTCTCAAGTACACCAATATCAAATTTCACCAGTTCTTTAGAATCCGACACTGCTTCTTTATTACCCTTGTTCTGAATTTTTCCCAAAATATCTTTGATTTCCATGTTAAATCACTTCAGGTATGACTGTCTCTTCACTTTGTTTTTTTGATTCTGGTTTATTATGACCATTGCCATTGTTCCCAAGCTTTTCTGTATACCTGCACTTTGGATATTTGGAACAACCTAAGAATTGCCCATATACACTTTTTCTTAAGACAAGTTCTCCGGATTTGCAGGTTGGACATTTCTTTATTTCTTTCCCACTCTCCAAATCAGTCACTTCTTTCTTTATTTCTTTATCAATGATCTTCTTGGATTTACAATCAGGATTAAAACATACTTCCTGTGTCTTTGAATTAATTATCTTTATTATCGGATAATTGCAGTGCTCACAAAACTTGTCAGTAGATTCTATTTTTCCGCTCCCGGGCAAAGAGAATGTAGTTTTGCATTCAGGATATTTATTGCATGCCAGGAATCTTCCGAACCTTCCTTTTCTCAAGGCAAGATCTCCTTCCTTGCATATCGGGCACTTCCCCATATTTGCCAGTTCATTTCTGGTCTCAATATTCGCAGAATACAATTCTTCACCTATCTTATTCATATGTTTTTCAAATTCTGCCACTATCTCGATGACCGTGTTCTTTGAGTCCTCCAAAACTTTTTTTGAATCTGTTTTTTCGTCTCTGATTTTTTCCATTTCTGTCTCAAAATTTCTTGTAAGTTCAGGATCAACAATTTTTGGAGAATATTTTTCAAGAGTTTCTTCAGTCCTTATCCCTAATTCTGTTGCTACAAGCGGCTTGCCATCAATAAATCCCCTGTCCTTCAGTGTCTCGACAATCTGTGCTCTAGTAGCTTTTGTTCCCAGATTCTCTTTTTCCAGCTCCTTGATGATGGATGCATCAGTGTATCTTTTCGGCGGTGTTGTCTTTTTATCTACGTTGTCAATGGAATCAACATCAACAACGTCTTTTTCAGTAATTTTTGGCAGCTCTTCTTCTTTGAGCTTGACATGTTTCCCATAAAGATCAAACCATCCTCGCTTAATTGTCGTTGTTCCCTTTGTGATAAATATCTCATTCTTGCAGTCAATTCTGACTGTCATGGTCTCTCTGGTTGCTGCTTCTCCAAATGTTGCCAGAAACCGTCTCAATATTAGATCATACAGGTTTTTTTGAGCAGGAGTCTTTAGTACAGGCATATTGCCTGTCGGATAGATTGCAGGATGTGCAGGATCTGTCTTTTTGCCGTTGTTTGGCCTAAGATTACCTTTTTTCAATAATGACTCAACCAGCAATTTATATTCTGATTGTTTGGATATGGCAGCAAGTATCTTTGAATAGCCAATCTCCGGCGGAAGCACCTGAGAAGACGTTCTGGGGTAAGATATATATCCTGCAACATATAGCTCCTGAGCTGTTGAGAGAGTCTTTTTTGGAGACATCCTTATGCAATTATGCGCCTCAATCTGCAAAGATGTCAGGTCAAACGGATAAGGCGGTAATGCTTTGAATTCCCTTTTTTCCACTGACTTTACTACTGCCTTTTTCTCACCCTTACAGTTTTCAAATATATCTTCAGCCACCTTCTTGTCGAATATCTTACCTTTTTCGTGAAGCGCTTCGATCTTTCCTTTGTTTATCTTTCCCTTGAGATGCACTTCCCAGTAGGATTCAGGAATAAATGCCTTTATCTCTTTCTCCTTGTCAACGATCAGCTTGAGTGCTGGCCCCTGCACCCTGCCTGTGGACATCAATTTAAAATGGCCGATGGAAGATATTGATTTGGTAAGTGCCCTGGACAGATTTATTCCAAAGAACCAGTCCATCATATGTCTTGTCTCACCTGCTCTTGCCTGACCCCAATTGAGCGTCTTTTCCCGATTCTCATAGGATTTGACAAGATCTGATTTTGTCAGGGTTGAGAATTTCATCCTTGAACCGTCTTTTTTTTTGCAGGCATATCTTATGATGTTAAGACCTATGACTTCTCCCTCAATATCATAATCTGTTGCAACTGTAAATTCACTGGCACCTTTTGCCATGGACTTGATTGTTGAAAGATATTTTTTAGAATAATCCTGGCCCTTGCTCATCTTGTGTGAAGGGACCCATTGTATGTCAAATACAGGAAATTTTGATTTTGGAAGACCTTCTTTCTGATCAAGGCCATATATATGTCCGACGGCAGAAACCACAACAATCTCTTTCTTATTATGCGTCAAACGGTAATAAGGAACACCATTGCTGCTCTCTTTTTTTGGCTTTGTGTCTGCAAGAGCAGCAGCAATCTTTGCGCCAGCACTAGGTTTTTCTGTAATTATTAGTTCATATCCCATTTACAAGCAGGAACTTTGAATTCATATATATAATTTTTGGAGAGAGAAATATTTATACTTAGAAAAAATTAAAGCTATCAAATGAAAAAAACAATAACAATTATTATTATGATTCTGACAATTGGATTGATGATGAATGGGTGTGGCCCAACAAAACCCACACCTTCATGGGATTTAGAGCATAACACATGTAATTTTTTAACAAGTTTTGATGGAAAGAACATTGGTTGTGATACTTTATTACCCTGTCCTGCCGCCTACCTAGATCCTACAGATGCCTGTGGAGACTGCCATACTTGCTGTGTGGATGAGAAGGATTTTGAAGAGTTCAAACATCACAATATGTGGGATATTAAATGTCAATGTGCAAATCATCCTTCTGGTGAATTTTCAGAATTGAATACAATATGCAGTGCAGCATCAAGTCCAGATCAAGAGGCTGCAGGTGTTGTTCCTGAAAATGATGTATTGTTGACAGCCTAAATAATGTTTTTTCTATTTTACTAATATGTAGATATTTTTTATCATTAGCTAAACTTTTGCGTTTTTCACAAAAACGAGTCGATTGAGGATTTTTCTAAATTCAACAAGGTTGCGAGCTTTTTTCTTTAGCCAACATCTCCCTTTGAGAGCAATTAATCTCATGTACCTGCATCCTTCACCTATTGTTCGGATGGTTCGATTTAGAGGTTTTAATAGTTCATCATTTCGCATCAAGACTAGATTAGTGTAGGCTACAAGAACAGCGCATACGACTTTCTGTAACGCACCAAATTTGCGCACCTGGCAACTTTCTAATCCAAGATGCTGTTTAGCATCTCTATGGTAAACCTCAATTTTCCACCGTTCTAAAAGCAGATTTAGTAGTGACTCATCATTCTGCTGCATAATGTTTGTAACATATATCCTAATTTCTTCTTCATCTCCTGCTTTGTAGGAGATGATCAGCTTTTCTTTTCCTACACCTCTTTCACTTACTTCTACAGTATGGATGAAGTAAGCTTCACCATCTAAAAAATAAAAATTGAAATCATCATCAGTTAGGGTTTGCAAATATTTCTCGATGCTTATTCTTTTTTGTCCATTTATGCTGATATTATTTGTCACTTTAGCTCCAATAATATATTTTAATCCCCTTGCTCGCACTTCTTGTATAAGAAAATCTGCGTACAAACCTGCATCTGCAATAAAAAGCCAAATGGGCAGTTTTTTTATAGCATAATCAAGTTGTTCTAGACAAATTTCTCTTGCTGTTTTAAATGGGTGTTCCATGTCAGTGTCTTCTTTTCGAAGATAAAAATCCGCACTAATAGGAAACTCGGTATTTCCATCACTAAAAAAACTGTTGATAAGAAAATATCCCCAATCCTTTTTTTTGGACATGCCATTATAATGATAATTGGCATTTTCCATTTCTTTTCCATATTTTTTTAAGAAGGTTGGATCGCATATGAATATTCCTCGTTTAAGCTTATTGAATGACTTAATTTGAGAAATTCTTCTGTTATTTATCCTAATTGGCTGCCATTCTGATGAAGTAAAAAAACGGTTTAAACTGCTTTGATCTATTCTTCCAAAGCAGTCATTTATCTCTTGAATTGTTTTGTTGTCAGAGACAACCAACCCAATCACAAAATCACGAAAATTTTTGTACTGTGGACGAGTAAAGCATTTTTTATAAAATGAAATAAGTGCTTTAAACTTAGCAGGAATTTCTTTTAATGGAAGTGACATGATTAAAAATGCTTAAACTTTTCGTAATTTTAATGAATTCTTGTCTAACAAACTCCATTCAAACTCTTCGCCCTTTTTGAATCCCATAACTTGAGCAACTTGGGTTGGAAAATTTACATACCATTGCTCAGATTCTTTTCTTTTTATCAACTGAATTTTTGTTTTATACCCCATATTTAATCACCTCTATTATATCTAGTTAAATAACTAGATTTTATTTATATATTTTTCTACACTCTAGTATATATTCAGAATTCATGCAGTATTTATCGAGGAAAAACGCAAAAGTTTAGATTAGGAAAGATTTAAATATTCTCATAAATGAAAGAAGAAGTATCATGAAGACAATACTTGTGACCGGTGCCGCAGGCTTCATCGGAAGCAGCACCTGCGAAAAACTGATTAAAAAAAAATACATAGTGGTTGGTGTCGACAACCTGAATGACTACTACTCTCCGAAGGTCAAACTCAGAAATGTAAACGAGATCAAGAAGGATCCAAAATTCAGACTCTACCAGACTGACATAAGAGACTTTAATGGGATAGAAAAAATTTTTGCTCAAAACAAGATCGACAAGGTGATCCATCTTGCTGCAAGGGCAGGGGTGCGTCCCTCGCTCGAGCAGCCGCGCCTATATTTTGATGTCAATGTCAATGGGACACTGATTCTGCTTGAACTGGCAAAGGAATTCAAGGTGAAAAATTTTGTGTTTGCATCTTCATCAAGTGTCTATGGAGAGAACAAAAAAGTGCCATTTTCTGAAGAGGATTTGACAGAAGATCAGATAAGTCCATACGCATCTTCAAAAAAATCAGGCGAACTCATATGCAGGACATACAGCCATCTCTTCAATATGAATGTTTCCTGCCTGCGTTTTTTTACTGTCTATGGTCCAAGAGGACGACCTGATATGGCTCCCTTCATATTCACTGACCTAATATCAAAGGGAAGAACAATCGATATGTATGGTGACGGCACCTCAAAACGTGATTATACCTATATAGATGATATCACTGATGGTATCATAGGCGCTCTTGAAAAGGATTTCCGGTTTGAGATTTTCAACCTTGGTAATTCTGATCCTATACCTTTAAAAAATTTCATTTCCATCATTGAAAAAAATCTGGGGAAAAAAGCAAAAATAAAAAAAAAACCTATGCAGCAGGGAGATGTTCTGATCACATACGCTGACATTGCAAAGGCTAAAAAGATGCTCGGATATAATCCAAAGACTGACATTGAGCAAGGTATGAAAAAATTCATCGAGTGGTACAAGAAAAATAATTCATAGAATTTTTCCTATAGGAGAGATCTCACAAAAGTTCCGAATATTGAAAATACAACAATATTGAAGCAGAAATTTGTGCCTGTATAGGCTATGTTCTCAGTTATTCCAAGATTCAATATTTTCATGGACATTCCAAATAGGATAATATTATTCATTATTGTTATTATTATTCCCAGAGTGAAAGTATTTGCATATGGAAAAAATGATGCGGCAACTGCAGCTAAACAATATGTAAAGATCATCAGGAAATGATCTGCTAGCATGCCTCCTGAATAAAATGATGCTATAAGTTTTGTGGATACTGCTACAAAAAGTCCCCACTTCAGCCCAAAAGCCTGCGTTATGACAATTGTAGAAAATGTCGAGAGCTCTAGATCAGTCGGCATGCCTCTTTTGAACTGAAAGTCAACAAGCTTGGCATTGAAGACAATCGCCAAAGCGACAAATATCAGAATCTTTGGATTGATATAAAACGACGCGATGAACAAGATGACAAGACCCATTATGACCTTTTTCAAAATATCAATGGAAAAGAAACTTTTTCCCCGTGCTTTTTTTTTGGTGCTTAATCTTTTTTTCATCAAACCAAGATTATATTTTTCTTTTATATAAATATTTGTCTTGAAATCAGTTAAAAATATATATTTTGATCATCTCTTCATTATCCATGAAAAAATTGCATCCCATGTTTTGGGTAACGATCATATTCCTTATATCTGTATCAATCAGATTAATCCTGACAATGCAGAGCAATTATTTCAGCGATGATTCTTCCTATTTCACATTGAGACAAGTCGAGCACATAAGCAATACAGGACGACCTCTCATAGATGATGAACTCTCTTACAGCGGAAGAAGGTTCATCTTCCTGCCATTCTACCATTACATCCTGGCATTCTTTTCGATTTTCCTTCCTTCGTGGCTTGTGGGAAAAATTATATCTAATATTCTGGCAGCATCGATAATTTTTTCTGTATATCTCATCTCCTATCAGGTCACAAAGAGTCGGAAAGCATCGCTTTTTGCGGCAGTGATTTCAGCCTTTACTCCAATATATCTGTCAAATACAATCAACAGCCTCAATGTAAATTCACTCGCATTACCAACCACTTTCTTCTTCCTGTATCATTATCTCATGCTGACCAAAAAAACCAATTCAATCAATTTCATCCTTGCGTTTCTTTTTGTACTTATATTCAGCACTTCTCTTTCCTCTTTTCTGATAGTCGGATTGATACTTTATTCACTGTTGTGCTATGCAGAAAAAATCAAGATAGATAAAAAAGAGACAGAACTGATTTTATTTTCAGTATTCTTTTTTCTATGGACAAATTTTATCATATATAAGAATGCATTCCAATCTCAGGGAATCAGTATCATATGGCAGAACATTCCTCAATTCCTATTTGAAAAATATTTTGTTCATATCTCTCTTTTTGAAGCAATATTGGGCATAGGCCTTGTCCCTCTTGTTCTTGGAACATGGACAATATTCAATTATCTGTTTAAAAAAAAGAGCCAATCAACATACCTTTTGATATCATTATGCATCTCGGGATTCATCCTTTCCTGGTTCAGGCTGATAAATTTCACTGATGCCTTAATGTATCTCTCAATCCTACTGGCATTACTCTCTTCAATTATAATCAGAGACAGCCTTCTTCTGATTCGGAAAACCAAATTTGCAAAGCAGGAAAAACTCTTCCTGATCATGCTGTTTTTTCTCATCCTTCTGACAGGCATTATCCCTTCAATCCAATTTTCATATGACACGATAAAAGATTCACCAACTGAAACAGACGTTAATGCTTTCACCTGGCTGAAGAACAACACTAAAGAAGATTCAATAATTTTGGCAACTATTGAAGAAGGGCATTATATATCGTATTTTGGAGACAGAAAGAATGTGCTTGATTCAAATTTTCTTTTGATCTCAAACATAGACTTAAGGATAAATGACACTGAAGAGATCTATACTACCCCCTATAAAATCAATGCACTTACATTGCTTGAAAAATATGACGTAGATTACATCATTTTTAGTCAGCATGCAGAAAAAGAATACAATATTACCGGTATTTCATACGCCATGGATGATTGTTTCAGCAAAGTGTATAGCAAAACTCTGGATATTTTCAAAGTCAAATGCTCCCTGGAAAAAAATGAAAGAAAATGAACTGAAACTCCTGACATTGCTGATAATAGTAAATGTCCTGCTCTTAATAAGTCCACACATACTCAGGTATAAAGAAAACCCGTATCTTATGGGGTCATCATCTTATTTTCACATATGGGTATCCAAAAATATTGAGGGAAATGTTTTTTCTCCAATAGAAGACACTCTTTTTTTTGGAGGAAGAGAAATTGAAGTTTCCATATCAGAAATCATCCTTTCATTTTTCACTAATAAGGAGATGGTCATGAAGATTCTTCCTTTTGTTTTAGGCATCCTTTCCACACTGATTTTTTACCTGATATTAAGAAGGCTGAAGGTTCCAAAAATAAAAAGCTTCTTTACATGCCTGATACTGATCCTATCTCCAATTTACATCAATACCTTTTCAATTTACAACAATTTTTTCATTGCTGTATTTTTAGTCCTCTTATCAAGCTTTTTTCTTTTGAAAGAAAATTATTTTTTTGCCTTTTTGATGTTCATTCTGATCGTATTTATCCATCTCAACAGCATTTTTATTATCCTTATAATGCTATTGATTTTCTATTATAAAACAAAAGAAAAAAATTCAATGCTGTATTTTATTTTGGCTGCCCTTTTTTTTGCTTTTGCAGTCATTGTTGGCACTCTTACAAAAGAGGTTGGTTTTTCACCTTTACTGCAGAATATCATATCTGATTTTGGTGCAGATATTGGTTTTGGTATATTTTCATTATTACTATCTTCAATTGGAATTCTATTGTCATGGAAAAGAAAAAAGGAAAATTTGCTGTTGTATCTGATGCTATTGACATTTGCAATATTGACCATATATTCTATAGAATTCATTATTTATCTGGAATATTTCATGGTATATTTTGCGGGAATTGCATTTGTGAAATTGCTGGATTATAAATGGCAGCTTGTTGCAATAAAGCAATATGCCATCCTTCTGATATTATGCGGATTGTTCTTTTCCAGTGGATCCTATATTAACCGATTGGTTCATCTTCAACCTACTCCGGAGGAAGTCCTGAGCCTGGAATGGCTCAGCAAAAATTCAGCTGAATATGAGGTTGTACTGACACAATACAAAAATGGAAATCTGATAGTATCATTGGCCGGCCGGCCTGTGATAAGTGATGAATATTATTTTATATCATCAAAAGAAAAGATCCGGATTGAGGACTCTAATAGAATTTTTTACTCAAGAATACTTAAGGATACAAAAGAACTTTTGGACAAATACAGCATAAGATACATCTGGATTAATCCACAAATGAAAAAAGAGATATGGAAAAAAGATGAAGAAGGTCTTCTTTTTCTCTTAGACAACAGCAATTCATTCAAGAAGATTTATGATTTCAAAGGAATTGAAATCTGGAAATACACTGAATAATATCTTTATTTCCCAATTTTCTTATTAAACTCATGAATGATATCCTCAACAATCCTGGAAGTAGAATCATGTTTTGAAAATAAACTCATGTTTGCTCTAAAGAAGTATCTTAATTTTTTTTCATTGATAAGATTTGATATTCTTTTCAGTATCTTACTGTGTGAATTCTCATAGTATCCCAACTTATGCTTAAGTATGAAGTTTACATTCGCATCCTCTTGCCCGCCAAGTGATTTAAATGCAAAGATAGGAAGTCTTTTGGAAAAACATTCTGAAACTGCTACACCTCCTGGTTTTCCCAAAAATATATCTGATGCATCCATAAGCTGCGCGACCTCTTCAGTATAATCCAATATATGCACAGGGTTTCTTGATTTTTTGATCTTTTTCCTTAAATAATTACCAAGCTTCCTGTTTGTACCGCAGAGGACAATCAATTGTATAGGAAGATCTGCATCTGATAATTTTATCACCAGTTTTTCAGTGAATTTTTGTGCAAAACCCAGTCCTCCTCTCATCATAATGATATTGAATTTTGAAGGATGCATACAAAACCTTTCTAAAGTTTTATCTCTGTCGAAATGGGTATTGAATTCTTTTCTCAAAGGAAGACCATAGCTTTTTGCTGTTGCTCTTTTGAGGGTTTTTTTTATTTCATTATTAAAGGATTCATGCGGAGTATAGAATATATCTGTTCCTGCAATCAGGTCAAATGGTCTGTTTATGTAGTCTGTCAATATCTGTACATTCAACAAAAAAGGATTTTTTTTTCTGAGTGCATTTCCAACTATGGCTCCGGCGGGAAAGGTAGAGACGACAACATCTACTTTTTGATTTCCAAGCGGGCCTATGATTTTTTTCTGGTACTTTTTGGAATTTTTTATTACATATCTATTGAAGGATTCTGAAAATAAAAGATGTTTGCTGATGGGGTCATAGATCAATTTAAAATAATGAGCCATAAAAACCCACCACCTTGTCAGGAGCCACCTATGGAATGGATGAAGATAATCATTGATATCAATGCTGTGAATCTCAATAGCTGAATCTTTTTTCAGGAATCCTTTTCTGAGAGAGTCAGCAACCTGGGTATGGCCTGAGCCTGAAGAACATGATATTATTGCAACTCTCATTTGATTTGTAATGGCTCAATTGGACCTGTAGGAACTGACTCCTTCTAAAAATAAAAATATTGACCAGATTATAAGAGATGGCACAAACACCGGGAACCATGAAAAAAGAATCAGTGGTGTCAAAGCATAAAAGAGTATCTTCAACAAATCATAATATTTAATTTTTCTGAACATTGGGTTCAGGATAATACTCAAAAAGAAAACAATGAATGTGCCTGCGAACAGATAAAAAAAGAACATTGCAAAACCTATTCCAAAACCATAATTAAGTACATTCAGATAATTAATCTCAACATTACTGAAGATGTCAAAGTATATTGATTTAATGAATCCAAATACAACATTCACTCCAAAAGCCAGACCAGCACAAATCAGGAGAAGTATCATATAGTCTCCTAAAATATCCTCAAAACTTTTGCTTTTCATATCTTTGAATGAGCTTTTTGGATCTGACAATACCATGATTGCTCTTTTTATCCTTTTTTTTATCATCTTATAATCCTTCCCTAATTTTTAATGCAATATAAATTTTTTCATTAAAAAAACCTACTCAAACAACCACAATTGGTCTAAATCTGCTTTTCCCATTTATTTTCCTTATGCGGAACAAGAAATTCAAATAGGCTGACTATATATATGATCATTACAAAAAACCAGAACGGAAACATGAAAAATAAGGCGATTGCATGATAAAAATCAAATTTTTTATCAAATTTAAATATTGAATAAAAATACAATGGATATGACAAAAGTGTTGAAATAAGTCCTATCATTGTCAAAAGATCCAGCGGTGTCGTACCAATAACTATTGTGTATATCCACCTTACTACACCCATGATCGAGAACCAGTTGAAAAAGAACTTGACTACTTCAAAACTAAAAATTACACCATTGTTTACAAAGTAAGTGAAATACCCGCCAAATATCTGTATTGAAATAAATGCACCCAGGATTATTGCCTGCAGATAAGAAAAAACAGCCAGTGGAAGAGAGTAAAGCTCAAGTATGGACATCCTGACTCTAAGATGACGCTTAAGAATATTTATCCATCCCCTGGCAAACCTTATCCTCTGAAATATAACTCCTTTAAGTGTCTGGGGCATGTTTGTAAGTGACACACTGTTTTCCGAGTATTCTATCCTCTGTCCATTCCTGATTATTCTGACCGCAATATCAACATCTTCAGAAAATCCCTTAGATTCAAATCCACCTATGTCCTCAAGAGTCTTTTTTCTGTAGAACGAAAGCGGTCCTGGTGTGACAATATTTGCATTAATCCTGCATAAAAGAGATCTAAGGAGTGAATTATATAGCTGTTCAATATGAAGCCATATCCCAAAAAAAGTCTTTCTGTTGTTGAGCTTGATTGTTGTGGTGACGGCACCGACATCAGGATAATTGAAATATCTAAGTGCATTGATAAGAGAATTCTTTTCAATCACACTGTCTGCATCAACCACTGCTATTATGTCTCCTTTTGCTTTTTTCAGGGCAAAGTTCAGTGCCCTAGCCTTACCAAAATGCTGAGTCTTGAATAATCTTACTGGAAACCCCTCTGCTATCCTATTTGTTGAGTCGCTGCTCCCATCATCTATGACAATTATTTCCTTTTTTCCTGGAAAATTTGACCTTATGATTGATCTGAGAGTCTCTGCCAGATACTTTTCTTCATTATGAGCCGGCACAAGGATTGAGATTAATGACGGCAATTTTCCTTTTTTTGGCACTCTTTTCCTGATGAAAAAAAGTACATAATATGAAAGGATTATCAATAGAAACAATACTTTGACTATGTTTGCCAGCTCTTCCAAAAGAACCATTTTTCAAATTTTACTTTGCTCTCTCAGTCTTTGGTGTGCAGTACCAATAAGAATTGAAGTTCAATGCTGCCTTTGTTACTGCAACAGTATTTGCAATAGCTAGGACTATTGATAAAGTAAATCCTGTAAGCAGAAGATATGGGAATTCTTTAAGGATCTTCAGCCTATAGAAAGTTATCAACCCCATTATTGAGAAGCCTGCCGTGAACAGGAACTTAGTGAAAAATCCTGCAAAGTCGCTTATTTTCATCAATTGCGGATCACCAAGGAACCATCCTGCAAAACCAAACAATGTCATTATTATCACAATAGGAGCAGTGAGATTTCCAAGGGTTATGAAACTTATCATTATTCTCTGTTTAAATGATAAGGCCCTGCTGAACAATATATTCTTTGCATTATCAAAGAACACCCTTGTGTTGCCATAGCTCCATCTCATCTGCTGTTTTATGAAGGCTTCCATTGTCCATGGAACTTCACTGGGAGTGTCCATTGGAAGGTATTTTGTCTTATAACCTTTCAGAAGCAGCCTTACTGATAGATCAGAATCTTCTGTGATACTGTTCGTGTTCCAGCCTCCTACATCAAGCATGGCACTCTTCCTGATCGCTCCTGCTGTGCCGCAGAAAAAGACACTGTTTATCTTATTATTGATCGGCATGAATATTGAATGATATATCATTAAAAGATAGGAAGCAAATCTTGTAATAAGATTAGTGTCTTTATTTATGAATCCCTGCCTTGTCTGTACAATGGCAATTTTCGGATCAGCAAATGGTCTGACTACCTTTTTCAGGAAATTCTTCCTTGGTACCCAGTCAGAATCAAAAATGACAATTATTTCACCCCTGACTTTATGCATAACTTCCTTGAGTGCACCGGGTTTGAATCCCTTTCTGTTTGTCCTGTGAAAATATCTAATCAATCCATTGCTTTTTTGTGCAAATTCGTTTAGGTTTGATGCAATTAAAGGATCTGTTGAATCATCCACGATCATTATCTCATATCTGTCTTTTGGGTAATCAAACTCCATACAGGCTTTTACACATCTTTCTGCAATAGAATCATTGAAGACCGGAATCTGCACACTTACATAAGGCAAAACCTTAAGTTTCGCATGGCTCTCTTCTTCTTCACCAATAAATATGTTCACTATTGATACCAATAAAAAAAATACTGAAGCAAAAATTATTGGAATGAGCGTCAGATTATATACAAATATCGTGATTTCCTGTGCTGTCATCATTTTATTTCAAAATTTTCCTATATACCTAAGATCACTTCTTTATTTCTTATTGCCCTTCTCAGACGAGCATAACTTGGAACACCAACAATCTTTGTATTGTCCTTCCCGTCAATGCCAATATATATTGCCGGAAGACTTGTGCCGACAGCAAGTTTTTCTGAGTCTATCATATCTTTTTGGACAATAATATAGTCTGAAGAATCCATGCATTTATTAAATTTGCTTTTTGCAATGCCAAATCTTTCCGCAACATTATCTATCTTGTCTGTTTCCAATCCCACTATTGCGTCAATGATGTCAGAGAGGTTTCCTTTGCCGATGCTTTCTTCAATGCACAAGATTGCTGTCGCATAGACATAGCCATTTTCTTTGCTGTTGTAATCATCATCAGATATGTATGTCTTGTAATAGAGCCTGACTCTTCCTGAATCAATGAATTCATCTCTTAGCTGCGGAACAATATCTTTTTCAAAATCTTTGCCTGCATCTGAGATAAAATCAGTGAAAATAATGACTGTCACTCTTGCGTCCGGACTGCCAATAAAATCTCTTCCCATTATATCAGGATTGGTGGTAAAATAATACTCAAAGAGATAGGATTCATTCTTCTGGTCAACATTTTTTTTTATATATGGCTTTTTTGTAAGCTCATACATCAATGCGCTGACACAAATAAATAGCACAAACAAAACAAATAAAGTAAAAACAATGATTGTCTTTAGACCTCTATTCTGTATCTTGGCCTTTTTTTTCATTCGACAGTCTCCATAAGCTCATTTTTGGATACTAACTCTTTTTGGAGAACATTTTCCTGGATAATTACAGCAGGAATATCAGTTATGTCATAGTAGCTCTTGATAAGCTTTACAATCTGTTCATCTGAATTGAAATCTATGGTAAAAACAATTACCTTTTTTCCTTTTGTTTCCATCTCCTGCTTGAATCCGTCAAGCTCTTCTCCCTGCTTAATACATGTAGCGCACTCCTTTGAATAAAAATAGAGGACTGGTATCAGGGTCTTATTGCACTTTTTGTAATTATTTTTTGCCATGACCCAAGCTCTTATCGAAAGTTTTGTATAAGATTCCTTCAGAGCAAGGTATTCTTCACTCACCTTATTGTACCGCTCATATTCTTCAATCCTGTATGGGAAGCTCTCCCAGAAATAGCTCAGCCTATCTTCAAGATCATTGTAAGACAATGCTGAGAATTCACATGCTTTTTTTGGTGAAAGACCGCTTGTGAAGCTTTCCTGCACCTGGATTGTCTCGATTCCTGCTGTCAGGACATCCACATAGTTTTTTATGAAATCTATCTCTTCCTGAGTCTTCTTCTCTATCATTTTATTTGCATAAAGACCACTAAGGACTCCGGCCAAATAAAGCAGAATTGACAATATGACTGATATGATAATCAATTTCTTTCGGGATTTGATGATTTTCTTCATATCTCTACGGAAACGCCCGTATTCTATATAAAGTTTTTGTCAAAAACATATATCCCAAAACTTGTGTAAAAAGAGCAAGAGGAAAACTTTAAATAATCATGTATATTAAGAGATTAAAAAAGGGGGCAAAACTTGACAAAAAAACTAATTTATATGCTACTAATCATTATTCTCTCTATTGTTACAGCCAGTTTTGCATATGCTTCCTTTGATGTTAATCTGCATTCACCTGAAAATGGCATCTATAAGAGCACAAATTCTGTTATGTTCAATTTCTCTGTCATAGGCAATTACTCAAGCTATAACTGCAGCATATTTACAAACAGGACCGGAGCGTGGATGATCAATCTCACCAATTCTTCTGTATCTAACGACACTTTCAGCTTCTTCGATCTGCAGGAACTTGATGAAGGTGAATTCTTATGGAACATATTCTGTGAAAATCAGACAGAATCCAATTTCAGCATATCTAACTATTCCCTGAATATTGATACAATCTTTCCTTCATGGACAGACTATTCTACCTATCCGGCAGACAACCAGAATTACACTCCTGACACAAGTCATGAATTCAACATAACATGGAGCGATATCAATCTGAGGTATGTCTGGATAGAACATAATTTCACAGGGACTCTTTTAAATTACACATCAGTATCAAATATTTCTGAATCTATTTTTTACTATCAGTATGGTTCTCTCAAGGCAGGTTCATATCTCTGGCGCATGTTCGCAAACGACACTGCAGGTAATCTTAATTTTTCAGACAGTTTTACCTATTTCATACAAAAAACTGAGTCACTCATCAATCTGACAATCAACGAGACAACAACAAATTTTTCTATTAGTGAAGGTAATTATCTCAATATAACAGGGACAAAGCTCTCTGGCGAAGGTGATATCACTCTATACAATAATGGCACAGCAGTCAATTCAGATCCTTCACTAGTATCCAATATATCCTTCTTCTACATCCCAGGCACATTCAATATCACATTATTCTACACTGAATCAGAGAATTACACTGAATCATATTATACTTTTTGGGTGACTGTTAATGATACAGCTGCACCATCCTGGTATGATAATCTCACAAGTATAGCAAGTGGATTTGCCTATTCTCAACTGCTGCGCCAATTCAATGTATCCTGGAATGATTCAACATTAGACACTGTATGGATTGAACACAATTTCAGTGGCACGCTGTCCAATTATTCTGTGACAGGCAATATCAATAACATCATATATTATTATGATTCGCCTACAATCACTCCCGGAGAATATTCTTGGAGCATGTGCGCAAATGATTCACAGCAGAATCTCAACTGCACACCATATTTCAGCTACTCAGTTATCAAGGCAAATCCCAGCATCAACCTGACCATAAATGGAAATGGAAACCTGTCAACCTATGTTGTTGAGAGTGTCAATCTTACAGGTTTTGTCCTTGATGGAGACGACATACTTGAACTGTATGTCGAAGGCATATTGTACAATAATGGCTCTGATGCTGTCACAAATATCACTTCCTTTATTACAGAAGGCATAAAAAATATAACTCTGATATACCCTGTTTCTCAAAATTATACAGGGACATCAGAAACATTATGGGTAGATGTTATTGGGACTTTTTTTACTTCACTTCCGGATATCTTGCCTGCAGCAATAAATAACCAGACAAATATGGTATGCAGTTTTGAAGAGGATGGAGCTTCAAACAATATCACAACGTGGTATAGGAACAATGTAAGTGACCTAAGAATATATATGCCTTTTGAGACAAATGAAGGAAGTGAGTCAAACCAGACAATAGACTATTCAGGTTTCGGCAATAATGGTGTTGTTGTCAATGCAACATGGTCTGCATCTTCCGGAAAGATCGGCGGCGGATACACTTTCAATGGAACTGATGATTACATAACTGTTGCGCACAGTGATTCATTGAACCTCACTAAACAGTTGACTGTGGAAGCTTGGGTAAAAAGAGAGGGTATAGGAACTGAACAGGTGATACTGTCAAAGATGAGTAGTGTTTTCGGAACAGATATGTTCTCACTCTCATTTTATTCTAACAATAAGGTTAGGTTGACAATAGGGGCAGGTAGTTCTTGCGAAATTGATTCAATTTCAGCAATAACTGACTCCAATTGGTACCATATTGCAGCAACATATGATGGAGATACAAAACTTGCCAAAATATATATCAATGGAACTCTTGATAAGAATGATACATCATGTCTAATATCAAGTTTCATATGGACCTCAGATCCACTGGGAATTGGCGCACTTCATGACGGGAGCAATAAATTCAACGGCAGTTTGGATGAAATGAGATTGTATAACAAAACACTTTCTGATGCACAGATAAAAGAACATTCATTATTGAACTATCATCATCTGAATGCAAATGAGACTAACAGCAATGAATACTGGAAGTGCAGTGTTCTCCTTGTAAATGATACAAAGTTAGGTAGACATTATAATTCAACAGCCAAATACATCAAAGAATACGATGCAGTCAACCTCACTGTCAATGGAACAGACGGAAATATCGGAATTGAAAGAGATTCAAGCATCAATATCACCGGAGTGCTCATATCAGGAGAAGGAGAACTTGCAATCTATATTGATGGTAATCTGATAAACAATGGAAGCCTACATATTTCAAACATCACATTGTTCAATGAGACAGGAAGCCATAATATCACACTCATAAGTTCAGGCTCTGACACATATCTGCCGGCAAGCGAGACACATTGGGTGACTGTCACAGATACAGTGAATCCTGTGATCTCATCAGTTGCCAATATCTCTGTCACCTGGTCAACATACAATATCATCTGGAATACAGATGAACCTGCAAATTCCATTGTCTTCTATGGTAATTCATCCGGCAATTACACATCCAGTGCATCAAATCTAACAGAATACACATTGTCACACAACATCACCATATCTAATCTTGAAGATAACAGGACATATTATTATATTGTCAATTCAACAGATCCATCCGGAAACTCAAACCAATCTGAGGAATATAATATCACAATAGAATATCAGGATGAAGTGGCACCAATATCTGGAAATGAGTTAGTATATCCGGAAACTGGAAATATATATAACACTTCTATTGAATATTTTTTCAATGCCAGTTTCACAGATGATGTAAATGTGACTAGAGTATGGATAGAGCACAATTTTACTAAAGGCGCTATGCAGAATTCATCTGTATCTAACCAAGGAAATGAATATTATTACAATACTACTCAGCTTGCAGCAGGTCACTATGGCTGGAGGATGTATGCTAATGACTCATCCGGCAACATTGGTTCCACAGATTCATTCACATATGTTGTTGAACAGGCAACTCCAAGCATCAATCTGACATTGAACAGGACTGCCGGAAATAATTCCCTGTCTGAAAATTCAGTTGTCAACCTTACAGCAATATTATTAGCCGGTGAGACAAATATAATTCTTTATAACAACAACAGCATCATTGCATCCGGTTCGACTATTGTGTCCGCAAACACTGAATATGATAAACCTGGACTATATAATATCTCTGCTGCATATCCTGCAACAGAGAATTACAGTGCGAGCATGACAACTTATTGGCTTACTGTAACTGATGTGCCTGAAGCACCGACAATCCTTAATCTGACAGATGATGTCACAAAGACTTTCATCAAAAAGGATGAAACCATCACATTCTCAGCATACTGGCTTGATGATGATACAGGAGATTCAGTGAAACTTCTCATATCAAGGAATCCTTATTTTGAAGGCTGTGATTATGATAACACAAGTTCATGCGTAACTTATTCTACTGCGGACACAACCAGCCCGGCCACTGCAACACTAGTAAATACCCTTAATGAGAATCTGACATGGTATGGACAGATATGTGACAGCTACAATAATTGCACAAAAGTACATACTTACAATGACAATGATGATTCTGAAGTGAACATCAATTATACTGCAGGATGGGTTAATGTCAATTATGCATTTGATGGAAATTTGGGCGCCCCGCAGGCTTACACAACTTCAACCAGTTTCACAGAAATTCTTTTCAACTATAGTGTTCCAAATAATATCACTCAAGGCTGGATGAATTACAAAATCGAGATTATAACTGCTCTTTCCAACGGAACTCTTTTTTGTAATAATGGAACAGAATGGATTAATCTGAAAAGTTGGCAGGATACATCTTTAACAGAAGAAAGCAATACCACAATAGATCCTACTTGTTATGATGGAAAATCTTATATTGATTTCAATCTGAGTGCAAAAGTAACTGGACTAGGTTATTTTAGAGTATATGAACTGCAGCCTGTCTGGAACAAGACCGAAGTATACACTGAAAGTTTTATTGCTGATTCAACTCTTCCTGCAACTATAATATTTGGTCCAACAGATAATGAAACAATCAACCTATCCGCAGTTGATTTCAATTACAGTGTCAATGATTCATTTATTGACCGTGCCTGGTATCAATTGGATTACAGTACCACAAAAAACTTCCTGGATCCTGCATTGAACACAACAAGCATAAGTTTTGATCATCCTGGACAGCATATAATAATCCTGTATGCAAATGACTCAGCAGGAAATATCAACAGCACATCAACAACATTCTATTCAAATGCTGCAATCAATCTCACAAAATGGAAAGAAGACATGCAAAATTCAAATCCTGAAATATCCAATATACTTATATCAAACTCAACTGGTCAGGCTGATGAACTTGCGGATCCAGACCAGGATTTCACAATCCTGCTTCAACTGACTGATGTCAATGCAACTATTGTCAACTTCTCCGGGAGCATCGCAAGATGGAACTATGTATTCAATATCACTGATGCAAGTTCAGATTTTGAAAGCCAGGTTGACAGCTCAATTGCCACCCTGCCTGTTGATTTTGCTTATCTGCAGAATTTCTCATGGTTTTATAGCTCAGAAAATACTTATCACGGTATAGTGAGGCTTCCAAAAAACATATCCCAATATGACAGCATCTATTATTGCCCAGACCATGATCTGAGCAACTGCTACATTGTCACTTCAGTTTGCACAGGCCTATCAGACAGTGATTCAACACCCTGTTATAATAATTCAATAGATTATATTGATGTTTTTGTTCCGCATTTCAGTGGAGTGTTTGGTGACAATGATACTGTGGCACCCACCATATCAATATCTTCGCCTGTTGCTTCAGAAGTCCTCAGCAATGGATATGATAACTATCTTACCCTCACTGTAAATGAGAATTCATTTTGCTACTACAAATTCAGCACAGATCCATCATATACAATCTTTTCAGCAAGTGCAGGAACATCATTCCAAAAGCGATTCAATAGTGAGAATGATGCCTGGGTGGATGCATCTCACACTTTCAACATACTTTGCAATGACACATATGGGAACAGCAACACAGACAGTGTCTCATTCACTGTCAATGATACAACAGCACCAACCATAACTTCTTCATCGTTCTATGAAGAAAGTGCCAGTGCGGAAATTGATATTACCACAAATGAACCCACACAATGCAGATATAATCAGTCCAATGTAGCATTCTCACTCATGACCGCATATGTACAGAATGCATCCTATATTTTTGTGCACAGCGATACTGTCGATACAGAAGGTATGCACTATATCAAATGCCAGGACATGGGAGGCAATGAAGTGGCTACATCAATGGATATAGATTTCACCTCCACAACAAACCTTCGCAACGATGATGATGAGGGAAATACCGGCGGAGCAGGAGGAGACAGTGAAACCGCCGGTCCTTCAAGCATAACCCGGCTATGGCAGTCAATGCCGACAGGAACCCAGACCATGACCATATCAAGCGAAGAATTAATAATAACCAAATTGACTTTCTCTGTCCTTGAAGACATAACAAAGACAGTCTCAATAACAGTCAGTCAGGTAATAAGCCTCTCTTCAAGCATGCCTGAACTTGACAATCTCCTGTACAAGTATGCAAGAATAACAACTGGCAATCTTCCTGACAGCATAATTGAAAATGTAAAAATCCGGTTCAAAGTAAAGGACAGCTGGATAAAGGAAAACAATATTGACATATCATCAATAAAACTGAACAGGTACACCGGAAAATGGGATCTTCTTCCTACTTCTTTGACTGATACTGATTCAAAATATTTCTACTTTGAAGCAACATCACCTGGTTTTTCATATTTTGGGGTAAATGCCAAAGCAAAACCAACTTCACCTGCTTCAACACCTGCTGCACAGAATGACACAAATCCAGTTCCTGTAATGGACTCTGGTCCGCAGATAACCGGAAGCACAGTCACAAATCAGACAAGCATAGATAAAAAAGACCTTATTGAAAAAATAATTGAAAATCCTCTTAATTATCTTTGGCCTGTGTTTACACTATTGATTATATTCATATTAGTCATCTTCCTTATTTACCAGAATAGGTTTTCTGTAGTCACAGATTCAGATCTTGTTGGATTGAGAAAATATGTCCAGACCTGTGAAAGTGAAGGTATTGAATTTGAAAAGATAAAAGATACCCTTGTTAATGCAGGATGGAAAGAATCATTGGTGGAACTCGTACTCCATGACGTGCATATGCCACATGATGAAATTGAAAAACTTGAATTTTACATAAGCTATGCCACAAATAAAGGAATCAAGCCTGAAGAAATCAAAGAAAATCTTTTAGGAGTAGGGTGGCAGCATGATATTGTAGATGAACTCATAAAAAAAATCAAACCATGACGTTCTATTTTATCTTGATCATGTCACCTATAGTCAGACCCTGAGTTTTTGTCTTTTCAGATGTATGTACCTTTTCAAGCTCTACCTTCTCTATGAGTATCACACCAAGTATTTTCTCAAGCTTTTCTGACAATTTTAGAGATGGTTTTATCTGACCTGTCTCTATCTTCTGAATAAGTGATTCTCTTTCAGCAAGCTTAAGTGCAATTTCTTTCTGTTTAAGCCCCAGACTTTCTCTTTTATTCCTGATTATTGCTGAATAGTCTGAAACCACCATATTTACTACCTCTTTATCAGGCAATCTTGCAGTGTTTCTTTTTTGTCCCATTGATACAGGTCTTTTCTTCTTGATTATCTTGCCATACTGAGAGCATCCGCTGCAGACTGATAATTCTGTCCCTTCAACTGAAGCAAAGATAAGTTGATCAGTTACTTTCCCACACATATCACAATTCGGCATTTTATATCCCTCTTTCAAATCTTATCAAAATGAATTCCTGTTTTCCTGAATATATCCTTTTATTTCCTGATATTTTAAATTTGTGCTTTTTCGCAGCTTTTTCAAGCAGGTCAGTTGTCAGCGCAATGAATACGACCTTTCCTGTTTTTTTAAGTACATATTCGAACTGGTAAAACAGCTCTTCATATAATTTGCTGGCTGCTTCCGGATTATTTCTGCCTGATTCAGGAATATATGTGACAACATAGTCTATTGTCTTCTCATCAAATTTTGTATCCATCCACTCAATAGATTTGGCACTGAAAACAATTGAATCAAATATCCCACCTATCTTCGCGTTCTTCTGCGCAATCCTCATCAATTTAAGCTGTGAATTCAGAGAAAAAATTTTTGGCTTTGCCTTTTTGATTTTGGAGTCTAATCTCTTCAGAAAAACTTCAATATCCTCATCCAACAAAGGTTTGAAATTCTTAAACATGAACCTGTCCTTTGAATAGAAATTCACTGGAAAATTTTTTGCATACAGCGCTGCTTCAATAGCCATTATGCCTTCTTTGGAAAAACAGTCCAAAAGGTTTCCCTTCCCATCATAACCTGAATACCTTATTGCCAGATATGCCAATGTTCCTTTGATGGAAGTCTTTGTCTGGAATATCTTGTAATCTCTCTTTGCAAGATCCTTCACTGAAAAATCGATTCCAAAATAACCCTTATTCTTATATATGTAAAGAAAAAAAACAAGGTTTGGAGACTTAAAAGATAATTCAATCTTTTCACCGGATCTCTGCCTGATTATACCTGATAGTGCCGCTGCCACATCCACACTCTTGAATTCATGTTTACCAATACGTTCACAATCGACCATTGCCACAGTATTTTTGTCAGACCATATATCAAGATCAAATTGAATTTTTTTTAGTTCTTCTATGGTCTTTTCAAGTTCAGGAAAAATATTCACCTGCCCCAACATCAGCACTATCTTATGCACTGATTGAGCAGTATAGCAGAGATTGCAGAGGTCCAATAGCTCATCAATATCAAACAGCACTACATTATCTTCTGTCTTGATGTTTTTTGCAGATATCCTTTCCTTTATTTCATCTGCACAGAGATCTTCAGCACCCATGTGCGTGACTGCAAAAGCCTTATATACCATATTATTTGAGAAAGAGAGATTGCTTTTATTGGTTGCGGAAAAGAATATATATAAGCTCTTTGACCAAAAGTAAAACTACATGAAGACAAAATGGCAGATGAAATTTATTTAAGTGAACTAGAAAAAAAATTAATAGATGGTTTAGATGCAGCTAAAAAAGTCGCTGTGTGCACTCATACTGATGCTGATGGCGTTATGACGGCAGGAATCCTTGGAATATATCTTAACATTTTAGGTAAAGAAGTTGAATATTTCTCCATAAACACTTCAAATAGAAGCCTTGAACCATCACAGATAGACATAATCAATACAGAAAAATTTGATACTGTCATCTATGGTGATGTCTCTCCAAGAGATTTTGATCAAATCTCTTCTTTCTTAGAAGATGGTAAATTTGTCGGTGTGATTGACCACCATGGCTACAAAGATAAACTCAGAAATCTGCTCCAACATGACAAAGGTGTTATGATAAATTCTGAAATGCCTGAACTTGAAGGTATGGAAGGCATGAGGACAGCAAGTGAACTTGCTCATTCATTGTTCATTAGCTTATCTGGTTCAGCATATAGAGAGACATCTGAATTTTCAAGAGAACATCAGTTGAAACCTATGGCAGAAAGAAAAAGAATTGAAAGAGTAGGGGTAGAATCTGAAAAAGTATCATATTGGCGGCAGAACCACTGGCTACGCGAAATTGGTCTAGTTGGAGATCGGATTTTTGGTCAAGATGAAGTTGATGCCACTACTTGGTTTGAAGCTCTATATTTTAATTGGATAGGATTGGCTTGGAAAAAGACAGATATTCTGGAAGACAGAGAAAGAATATTCAGAAACATGGTGAATGTTGTTGTTAATGCATATAAAGAAAAGAGTAGTCCATTTGAATCACCTTTTTTTCGTGAGCCAGAACTAAAAAATAGGCAAAAAGAAATTGAACTTGAATATGTACCTATAAGAGAGACAATTGCCGAAGTTCAGCACACTATTCAAGAACCACAATATTCACCAAATATGCTTCGGCAGAGTGTTGAATTACCAATGGTATATGTCAATAAACCTAATCCAAACAATTGGTGCATAGGACATTGGCTTGGAAAATCAAATGTTATTGAATATTTTTTTGAGACAAATGAATATGACCTTATAGAACTTGCTGTAAAGGAAAATTTTCCTCCTGTTAATGAAAATGCCATTATTGTATTATATTCCGAAAATAAGGATAATGAAACTGACACATATATATTTAGGCATCCGTATAATAATACTGTGCACTGTGATAGAATTTGCGATGCATTTGGTGGCGGAGGACATGCAGACAGAGGAGGATTTACTGCAAATGACCATTATAGTACAATAAGAAAAAAAGTGTTGAAAAAAATTCGAAGGGATGCTTTCAAGAATTATTTCATTCCTCGCTCACAATCTTAGCTACATCAACACACTTGTCAGTTGGATTGAGCTTCATCAGTCTTACTCCCTGAGTATTTCTTCCTATTACAGATATGTATTTGCATGAGGTCCTAATTGCCATGCCATCTTTACTTATCATTATGAGCTCATCCTCATCTGTGACTGATTTTACTGCAACAACCTTGCCGTTTCTGTCAGTTGTCTGGATATTGATGACACCGCTGCCGCCTCGATTGATAAGCCTGTATTCAGAGAAGATTGTCCTTTTTCCGTATCCATTCTCTGTGATTGTCAGAAGTGTCTTTTCATCTTCAGCAATCACCATGCCTACCAGGACATCGTCTTTCTTGAGCCTCATCCCTATAACTCCTTTGGAATATCTGCCAAGAGGTCTTGCATCAGTCTCATTGAATTTGACTGCCTGCCCATTGCTGCTGGCAAGGATTATCCTTTTCTCACCATCAGTCAAGACAACATCAATCACATCATCTCCCTGGTCAAGATTTATAGCCCATATGCCTCCCTGTCTTGGTCTTGAGTAAAGAGCAAGATTTGTCTTTTTTATGATACCTTTTTTAGTCGCAAACATGAGGAAATGCTTATCATCAAATTCTTTGATGGGAATCACAGCAGATATCTTTTCATCTTTTTCGATCCCTTCTATAAGATTGACTATTGCCTTGCCTTTTGAATACCTCCCAACTTCCGGGACTTTATAGACCTTGAGCCAATAGATCTTGCCTTTGTTGGAGAACACCAACATGTATGAATGTGTATTGGCTATGAAAATATGCTCGATCACATCCTCTTCTTTTGTCTCAGCTCCTATTACTCCTTTTCCACCCCTGTGCTGCTGCCGATAGGTGTCCAAAGGCTGTCTTTTGATATAACCTGCATGGCTTATTGTTACAATACAGTCCTCTTCTGCAATAAGGTCTTCAATGTCTATATCTTCTTCATATTCAATGATCTTTGTCCTTCTCTCATCACCATAAGTCTCTTTGACATACGTGAGCTCTTCAATTATCATATTGAGAACAGATTGTCTGTCCGACAGTATCTGTTTGTACTTTTCAATCAACTTTTTTATTTGTTCAAACTCATCATTTATCTTCTGCCGTTCCAATGAAGCAAGTTTCTGCAGCCTCATCTCAAGGATTGCTTTTGCCTGGAGTTCAGATAGAGAATAATCTGCAATCAGCATCTCATTTGCCTGGTTCACGTCTTCACTTGCCCTTATCTTTTTTATGATTTCATCAATATTATTGAGTGCAATGATCAGACCTTCAAGGATATGCGCTCTTTCCTCTGCTTTTTTTAGTTCATACTCAGTCCTTTTTGTAATCACATCAATCCTGTGGGTGATGTGGCTTTCCACCAATTCTTTCAGATTCATAATTTTAGGTATATTGCCCTGAAGAGCCAGGAACATCACACCTTGTGTAGTCTCAAGCCTTGAATGTTTATACAGTTGGTTTATGACAATGTCTGAATTTGCATCTTTTTTCAATTCAATTACAATCCGCATACCTTTTCTGTCTGATTCATCCCTAAGTCCTGAAATACCTTCAATCACCTTATCTTTGATCTGCGATGCAATATGTTCCAGCAACTGAGATTTATTCACCATATATGGGATTTCTTTTACAATCAAGATTTTTCTGTTCTTTTTCTCTTCAAAATCAATTTTTGCTCTAATCTTGACTTTTCCTCTTCCTGAAATATATGCATTTAATATCCCATTTCTTCCGCATAGCAGTCCGCCGGTAGGAAAATCAGGTCCCTGAACAATCTCAGCCAATTCTTTGATTGATATCTCCTGATTCCTGATTGCTGCAATTATTGCATCAGCAATCTCATTTACATTATGCGGTGGAATGTTTGTTGCCATGCCTACAGCAATCCCAGATGATCCATTTATCAGAAGATTAGGTATCAATGTGGGGAGAATCTTTGGCTCTTTGAGACTGCCATCAAAATTATCAGTAAAATCAACAGTCTCCTTGTCAATATCTTTCAGAACATCACTTGATATCTTTGATAGTTTTGCTTCAGTATACCTCATCGCAGCTGCAGAATCTCCATCAATGCTTCCAAAATTTCCCTGTCCATTCACCAAAGGATATCTCAGAGACCAATCCTGAGCCATCCTGACCAGGGCCTCATACACAGATGAATCACCATGAGGATGATATTTACCCAACACTTCTCCAACAATCCTTGCACATTTTTTAAAGGTCTTATTATATTGCAGTCCAATCTCATTCATAGAATAAAGGATTCGCCTATGGACCGGCTTTAACCCGTCCCGGACATCAGGAAGGGCGCGGGAGACAATAACACTCATTGAATAGTCCATGAAGGATTTTTTCATCTCATCTTCGATAAGTGTATTCAATATCCTTGCATCATCTTGTTGGCCTTTATCAGGTATTTTTTCTTCATCCATTTTAAGTCGAGAAAAAGGTAATTCTCTCCCCCTTCATCTTAGAACCTTTTTTTATATTTAAAGGCTTTGGTTTTATCTAAAATCTTATTACAAATTTGATTTCAAAATAGGAATTTCCAATATCTCAGAAGCCTTGGCTCAACTGCAACTGCCTTTAGTCCCAGTTTGATAAGATTGTCACGCTCTTCCTCAAAAAGCAGTTTTTTCATACGTTTTTTGTTGCAGAGCATCACCAGTTCATTCCAGTCTTTTTCAGAGAATCTATCCATAACTTTTCTGAATTGCGAATGAAAAAATAGCTCAAGCCCTATCTTCCTTTTCAATATCTCTGAATAAGATTTCTTTTTTATCAAAGCTGTCGCAAGACTTTTTGCACCTATCAATCCCTGAATTATTCCTCCTCCTGTCGTTGCTTTTACCTGGCATGCAGCATCTCCTACCAAAAAAATATTCTTCTTTTCAAAACTAAACTTATAATCATATATAGGAATTATTCCGGCCTGCATCTCAATGATACTGCTCTTTTTTATCTGCAGTTTTTTCAGAAAACTGTCAAAAATCGGTTTTGGTCTATGATAAGACGCAATCCCTATCCTCACTGTGTCTTTGTCTTCAGGCACAATCCAGGCAAACTGTCCTATATATGGATAGAATTCTACAGCATTGTCATTAGGATATTTTATTCTTGCCTGATGCCCAAGCAGGAATTTTCTTTTTGTGTAGATAGCTGAAGATTTGGCAACTCTTGATTGCGGTCCATCCGCACCTATAAGAAAATCTGTCTCAATTACATTTATTTTATCATCTTTTTTGACTTTGAATTCAATCTTACCATTCTTCTTCATGATGTCAATAAATTTTGCTCCCAAGATAAATTTTACTCCTTCTTTTTCTGCAATCTCCTTAAGATGTTGATCAAATTTTGCCCTGTCCAACACAAAATTTTCTTTGATTTTAAGCTCAATATATCTGCCTTCGGGAGAATATATCCTCACCCTGTTCACTTTGTTTACCACAAAACTGTCAGAAGGAGCTATGATATTCTTAAATAAATTACTCACAATCCCTGTGCATTGGACCGGTTCACCTACTTTTTTATGCTCTTCAAATACAATGACTTTTCTCTTATTTTTTGCAAGCAGGTACGCAAGGTAATTCCCTACAGGTCCGGCACCTATGATTGAGATCATATTCTGTTCTTAAGATTTATCAGTTCATTTAAATTAATTCCTGTAATACGTAGTCCCTGAAAAGTAGTCTAAAATAATAATATTTATATATAGGTTGTTGTTACTTGGTAGTAATTTATCGCATTATTCAAACTAAAAACAGATGGAGAAAGGGAAAATGAATGCAAAAAACATGTATCTTCTATTTTTGATTATCAGTTCAATTCTATTCATAAGCATAAGCAGTTCAGTCAATGCTGTCGGCACCTGCACAGGAAGCTGTGAAAGCGGATCTCAATGCAATGTCTATGGAAACCCTAATCCCGGAAAAGTGTGGAGCTGCAAGAACACTGGTTCGTATTATGAATGCATCCAGACCAGTGCAGACAATTGCGATTACCTTGACTGCAGCCTTGGGTGGAGAGACTGCGGCTGCGATGTATCCGGCTGTGAACAGAGATGTGAATCACAGTATGCAAATCAGCCTGGATATCATACAAGGACTGAATTCTGTGATGATTGCGGCCAGAAATTCACTTGTGATTGTTATATACAAGAAGTGCCTAATCTCTTCTGTGGAGATGGGGCAATAAATCAATACTGGGAAAAATGCGACCTGAACGGAGACAACGGAAGAGACAAGAATAATGACGGCGTATTTGGTCCGGGCGAATGCAGAACCGACTGTACCTACTGCGGGGATGCTGATACACAATTCTATACTGAAGCCTGTGACTATAAAGACACTATATACAAGAATTGTGCAACCTTTCCTAATGATCCAAATTGCTGCAGAGACAATTCTTATGGAAGAAATATGTGCACCTACTGTGGCGACGGTAAAGTACAGACCGGTCTTGAAGAGTGCGAATACAAATCTCATTGCACTGCAATCACCGGAAAAATTCTCCTGTCATGCAATTCTGATTGCGTTTGTGTATATGAAGATGCTTTTGGATGCATAGATGGATATAAAAGAGATACTACCGGAATCGGTCTTCCTCTTTGGGAAATAACAACAGAATATGTGAATGATCCAAGCATCCGGTACATTGCATATACTGATTCATCAGGATATTACAAATTTCCTCAGTTGATAATCGGCACGTGGAAAGTGACTGAGACAATGAAATCAGGATGGGCTGTTGCCAGCGGGTACTCAATAAGCTACAATAAATATGTTTCTGTGGGTTCTACTTGTGCTGTTGCAAATTTTAAGAATAAGCAAGTGCCGACTCTCGGATGTGTTGAAGGCATCAAAAGAGATGATAACCATATAGGGCTTTCGGGATGGACAATACATGCTAAAAAAGTCGGACAGCCTGATTCAAGCGGAAAGACTGCTGTCACCGGAAGTGACGGCAGCTAT
>JAHIYL010000158.1 GCA_018815145.1 Nanobdellota archaeon
CATAAAATATCTTACCTAACTCAAAATTCCTTGTTCCTCTTCCACATTCCATGCACTTAATATCTACTTCCATTTTTTTTGGCTTTTAGCATATCCTCAATTTTATTCCTATCATATGACTCCCTTCCACAAATCCTGCAATGCATTTTTTTATTTCTCTTATATATTTCTATCCTTCATCGTAATTGAAACTGCATGTTTCCTCACTTGCTTACGTTGGTCTTGTACTTGTACATTATACTTCCGTCTTTGCCGATGGCTCTTTTCATTTCACTGCTTTATTTTATCTCAATTTTGCCAGCTTTCTGTTTATTTTACTTATATCAAAATATTCCGGTTCATAATCCTCACCAAGCCATTCCTTAATAAGCCATTTATAGTCCTTATGCTTTGGATTTTTTCTGATCTTCATCAGCCTTTCATATCCCTCTACACTTCCAGAGTCCTCAGGAGGACAGTTCCTCTCACCCCCGATACAGAGCGGATAAACATTCCCTTTTTCAAAATCCAGGATCTTCTCAATCTTTATTTCATGCTTCCAGCAATCGCCAAAATCATACAAATAATCAATCTTTTCATTTTCCTTGCCAAGAAGCTGGCACAATTTAAACTTTTCAGATGGTTCGAAATAAGAGTATTCACCTTCTGCGAGCTCCTCGCTCTCAAGCCTTATATCACCAAATTCAAAATTATACAGGTGATAATTGTCCCATCCCATCGCCTCCTGAATAATCAGATGAAGCCTATGGAAAGTTATATTGTCCTTGACCAGTATTCTCCTCCATATTTTTGGTGAAATGCCCATAATGTAAATGTGCAGCTGAAGAACCATTGTTTTTTTACCTGGGTTTTTGAACTGCTTGCCAACATTCTCTTCATATTTTTTATGCTCAGATTTTATGAATTCAAGTAAAAAGCCCATTTTTTCAATATTTTTATCATTTATTTCCCTGCGCTGAGGAGAATTCAATGGAAGCTTTCCTGCCTCTTCTGCATTTGCAATTATCTCAAAGAAAACCCTTCCCTTTTTTTCAGGCAAACCTAATAATTTAAAATTAATAGACATTGGATTCATCTGCAATATTTTTTTTTCAATCCTCTTCAGTTTTGACCCAAGCATACTGGTTGCTTTTTTTCTGAATTCATCATCACTTCCATGAAATGTCTTCTTTAGTTCAAGAGAAACATTACGCGTTATTTTCATCTGCTCAAGCATGAGGCTGATTCCTTCAGCCAGATCTGAAAGGTTCATCTTTCCGCTGGGTGTATCATCAGCCGTTTCCTGATATGCATCAAATACTTCAAGCATCTTTTTTGGAGAAGGTATTTCTTCATCTTTCATTGTATCTCACCCGTAATGTAGTTTCAGTTATTCATATCATTAAGCAATAGGTTCTTATTGCATCTCATTAACCCCAGCCCGAATACTGCCTTAATGCCCTGCCTTTGGATTCAATCACCCGAGGGTATTTTGCTCTCTTTTTTATTTTTTCAAATCCCACAACCTCAATATTGAACCTATGCTCATCCCCAAAATCAAAGATATATGCAAATTTCTGGCTAAATTTGAGATCAAACATGCCTATTGGAACATCAGCTGTCCTTCTTCCTTCAGGCATTCTGGGATCAGTGTATTCCATATTGTAATCCCTGCTGTAGAATATGTTATCCATAAAAAAGGAATAGAGATGATCATTATCAAGTTTGAAGGCGCTTTGAATTGCATTTTGAAGGTCAACCAGCGTATCTTCTGACTTCATCTCGATTTTTCTCCATAACCCTTTTCTGTACTTGTATATGCACTTTAGGATAATTGTCTTGTCTTCGTTTATCAATCCTGGGTCGAGAGGCTTGTAAAGCTCTTTCATCTCTATGAAATCTTCATCTCTGTCGTTCATTTTTTTCTAATCATTTCCATTGGATCAGTGAATTCCTCTCTCTCAAATTGAATCGAATATTTCAAAAATCCCTCAATCAGCTCCCTGAATTCCTTATGGTGTAATTTTGTCTTAGCATCAATTGATAAAATTCCATTCTTAATACTCATATGACCAAAAACCTGCTTTGCACCGGGAAATTTGGAAGCAGGATTCCAATGATTTTTTGGGTAGTCTCTCACAAAAGAACCCGTCATCTCTTTTTTTCTTGGGTTGAATTCATCAATAATGAAAATATCCTTTTCTGCAAGTTTATTAAAAATATAAAAAACATTTTCATATTCGTTTACTTTATAATATGCATTACTAAAAATCATTTGCTCCATTCCTTCTGGAATTTTCATTTTTGCACCTCAATGAACAACCTATTTTGGTCTTCATTTGATTCCTTCATTTTTCCTTCCAATATTCCGCAGCCACGCACCTTATCTCTTCATAAGTTATCTCATCAGGCAGTAATGCCTTAATCTCAGAAAGTGAAGGCCTATTTTTGAATTTTTCGCATGCTTTAGTGATTTCATCATGCCTCTCCTTTACCATAATCTCATTGCTTTTCAGATAGCCATTCACAATGAGCTTATATAGATGCATATAGATTGTAGTCCTGACCAACCCTCTTTCATTGGCAATCTCAGTTATGCTCTTCCCCTGCCTAAACATAGCAAGCGTCTCTTTCTCACTGTCACCGACAGTCACTGGTTTTATCTGTTTAATTACCTGCAATGGGATCTCAATCTTCTCATCAACCGCTTTTCTTCCTGCTTCTGTCAGGACATAATAAGAATACAATGGATCAACCTGGGTTCTCCTGATGAGCTCCATATTCTCCAATTGGTCGATATAACCTTCAATAGTTGGTATGTCATGCCAGTACAATCCGCCAAAGATAGCCTGCTGGGAAATCGGCACAATGAGCTTTGACTTTGAGCCCTTCAGAAAGCTGGCTAGTTTGTGCCTACCTACTTTGAGATTATCAACTGCATTAAGTATCAGATGTGCTAGTTTTGTGGATTCATCATCATTTTTCATTTTTTATAATTTACAACCAACTAATCGAATTTATTTAAGTAAAATAGTTGCTAAATTGTAGCATTAACTCTTTTAATATACAACCAAATATATAATTTTTCCTAAACAAAATTTCATGGAAGAACTTAAATGC
>JAHIYL010000159.1 GCA_018815145.1 Nanobdellota archaeon
ATAAATAATAAAATATTTAAAGGAGTTCTTACATAATAAGTAGCAATGGCCATCAGTAGAGGGGAATTTCTAAAGAACAGTATAGCAAATGACAAGGTTACAGAGGCCTTGCAAGTCATTGACAGGTACTTCAAAGACAAATATGCTATTTCTACATCTGAAGTCCTTGAGATTCTTGAGAGAGAAGAGCTTTCTATTCCCCTGAGTGTTTTTTCAAACACACCGCTCTCTTCTCTCGAGATAATAGTACGGTACCTGAAAGAGACTCTGGGAAAGACTTATCATGAGACAGCAGAGCTCCTGAACAGGGATGATAGGACAGTCTGGAGTACCTATAATAATTCTCTGAAAAAGTACCGTGGAAAATTGAAGATAGGACCGAGTTCTGATGCAATTCCCCTCTCAATTTTTGCTGACAGGAAATACAGTGTCCTTGAATCAATTGTGGTCTTCCTAAAAAACACCAGGCAGAAGAGCTTCAATGAGATAGCTGAAAAGCTGAAAAAGAACTACCAGACAATCTGGACAACATACAGAAAGGCGCAGGCTAAAGATGAAACGCGATAAGATAGCAGTAAATATGATCGGACTTTTAATAGTTTCATTACTCTTAGCTTCAGCCATATATGCTCAGGCGAGTCCGAGCGGAGCACAGATCATCTATAATTCCACAGAGACAAAACAGAGTGAGCCTGCCTCATTCATCAATACAACAGGCGGCTCATTCACTACACTTATCCTGTACGGCGAGACACAGAATCCAAGATGGAAGGCTTATGTCGGTAATGTCACAGGAAAGTTTGTACTTGATGATGCAGATAATTATACACTCTATGAATGGGATGTGACAACAGTCACAGGTGAAGTATATGCTTCAAGAGCCAGCAGCATCACCTGGGCTGATATAGCCTGTGCAACCCAGGACAATATCACATCAGAAGAAGATGATATGAACCACACGACATCAAGCAAGGATTCCATCAACTCAACATTCCAGTATCAGATACATAAGGAATTCTATGTCGGAACCACGTATATCGCGAACAGCACATGCAGGTCGACCGCAACCTGGGTGAATAACACTGTCCAGAGCGTTACAGAGGATTCATTGTTCCAGGAGATGCTGCTCTCTGACGGACCTAATCTTGTCTATGCGACAATACTGCATGATGAGGTCACTGGTTTCAACTACAAGGACTATGACTTCCAGATGATAGTCGCAGAAGTGGATAGTGTGGCTGCTAGTTCGACGCCTTATTACTTCTGGGTGGAACTTGCGTAAATATTTAAATATAACATGTTTTTTCAGTGACTAAATGACAAAAAATTCAAAAACTCCAAAACTTGATTTAGTAAGATGTATTTTGGAGTACCAGCATAGTATATATACTGTTGATGAAGTTAGATTTATTGATGAGCTTCTAGATAATGAATATTTGGAAATTGAGCATCAATCCCACGAAGGAATAAAGAAAATTGAGTCACAAAATTTGGAAGAAATGATTCCTGATCCAAAAGACGAATCTACCGAGCGATTTTTGTATTTAAATTTTCTGTTTGAAAGTCCCTCAACTTCATTGGTTTTTCATTATCAGAGAAATTGTGGTTACAAATATTCCTTAGCACGAAATAATTCAAAATCAAAAATTGATGCTCTATCTCTGCTTTTGGGAAAAGACAAGGGATATAAAGCCGACAGAATTAGGTTGATAGGGTCCATACTTGATCCTGAAAAAATCAAAATAGATGGACATGAACACTCATTCTCGTCAGCGCAATCCAACCTGAAAGTTCTTATACCTGATGAAGGAACAAAACACATATGCATAGAATATATATTGGGAACAAAATCACTCAAATTCAACTATATACCTGAGATAGGATATAGGCAAATATAAATGCATGTTTTGCAGCAATCACAAAAGGATATGTCAAAACATATTTATACTTAATAATTCCCATAAATATCCATAATGTTTTACATCTACATCCTGGCTCTGATGATCTCCTATGACATATACCTGCACATCGTAGAACTTATCCACGGCAACTGGAAAAAGGCTTGGAACAAAAAGTATTATTGGCCGCCATCGAAAATATTCAACCAAAAAGGTAATGATAGGTTCTATAATATATTTTGGACAATATACTGGATCATAGGTTTGATAATAGCCATAATCTGCATTATTCCAAATTAGTCTTTTCTGCAAATATTTTTATACCTATTTAGTGTTTTGAATCCAATGATAAAAAAGAATATTCGCAGGGAGATATCAGGTGATGCTCTTGGGATCCTGACTTTTTTCATCAACAGTTTCTTTCCGATATTTTCAGTGCTTGCACTTCTTAAAGTCCTGCCTCTGTTCACAGCAGCTTTTTCGGTCTTTTTTCAGCTGATATTCTTTGCAGCACTTTTTGTCATTCAAAACAGATGGAAGGAACTAAAAAAAACAAAAGCATGGAAATATATTGCTGTCACAACATTCACCAATACCATACTTGCAACAATCCTCTTATTTTTTGGGCTGCAAAAGACAACAGCCGGCAATGCCAGCCTAGTGCTCCTCATGGAAATCCTCTTTTCCTTCCTATTCCTGGGCATTCTCAAAAAAGAGAAAGTCACAAGACAGAATATAATCGGAGTCATCATAATGATGATTGGTGCAACTATTATATTCTTCCCAAAGACCACAGGCATAAATTCCGGTGACTTCCTGATACTCCTCTGCACAATATTGTACCCTATTGGCAATTATATGCAGCAAAAGGTAAGAAAAGAGATTAGCACAACCACAATAATGCTGCTCAGGAGCATCTTGGGGAGCCTATTCCTATTTATTTTTGCATATATATATTCAACACCACCAACTATCGTGGATTTGAGGCAGTCAGCATTGTTTTTAGCTGCAAACGGCATATTATTTTTTGGGATTGTCAACATCCTTTGGCTTGAGGCAATTCACAGGATACCCATAACAAAGGCAATATCATTCTCTACAATGACACCGGTATTTACAATGATGTTTTCATATTTCATATTAAAGGAGATCCCAACTATCTATCAGATTCTGGGAGCTGTTCCAATAATAATCGGTGCACATCTAGTGATTAAAAAGAAAGAATTGAATATAAAAATAAATAAAAAATAGGTCTATCGTTTTCTGAAAGGTCTTAATACTCTTCCTTCAGGTTTGCCTCTGTCTCCGCTTCTTGACCTGTCACTTGTTCGAGGTCTTCCTCTTGGACTCGATGGTCTGTCACCATCTCTTGAAAAACTACTCCTGTCTCTGTGTGGTCTATCTCTACTGAAACCCGTATCTTTCTTATCTCCAAGAATGCTCAGTATCCTATCCAGCTTCATGTTGATCTCTTCAAGAGTGTTAGGAGTTGAGCCTCTGGTTGGTTTGAAACCAACGTCTTCATCCTTCTTAAAACAATCGCTGCAGAAAATAGGCTTGTTTGTAGTTGGTTTGAACGGAACCTGGCTTTTTTTGCCGCATTTGTCGCATATGATGTCAGTGAACTCAAGATGTGGCCTTATTGCATCGCGCCTTCCAAATTTTTTCTGATCTCTTCTATCCATCCTTGGAACATTCTCGTTTCGTGTACTTTCTTTTTTAAAATCTTTCTTGAATTCTTTCATAATGCACCTCAGCTGCAAAAAATATGATATTAATAAATCTTCTACTTAAGAGGAGTCAATGCGCTATTTATAAAATTATGCCTAATTACTTAGTCTAAGTAGTAATTTTGTCTGAAAATTGTACTGTCATCATTATTGCAAAGTACTTTGTATAAAAAAGTATATATATTAGTATAACATTCTTATGATAAGAGGTAATCAGAATGGACTTAAAAAAAATCGAAAAAAAAACATTCATTAATGCACTTTATCAGGACGGAATCTTTGACTTCATATTAGGAAGCGTCTTTTTTATCATTGGCATTGAGTTCTTGACAGGAGCGGACTTTTTGATTCCATTAGGATTTATCGTCCTAGTAATTGGATGGGCTGTGAAGAAAAAAATAATTGAACCAAGGATAGGTAAGGTGAAGTTCAGCGCAAAGCGGAACAGAAGCATCATGCATGCTGTATTAGTGCTGGTCATATCTGTGTTTTTTGGCATGATATTCATATTTGTGGCAAATTCAGGAATAGGGAATATTCCGATAGGAGCAATCATCATACCACTCAATATCCTGGTTGTCTTTGTGCTGATAGCATATTTCCTGGGATATGATATACTGTATCTTTATGCATTTCTGCTCGCATCGGGTGTTGCAGGTTTTGAGATATTGAAGTCAAGAGCCTTCACTAATCCTTACTTTTTGATAGTGCCGTCAGGGATCATAATGCTTATAGGCATGATAAAATTCATAAGGTTCATGATGAAATATCCACACCCAAAATGAAGATAGATAAAATTATCCATGAGCCTGCCAGATTGCTTATAATCAGCCATCTCTATGTAGTTGAAAGCGCAGATGCACTTTTTTTGCAGAGGCAGACAGAGCTTTCGTGGGGAAATCTGTCTTCCCATATGACTAAGCTTGAAAAAGTAGGTTATATCAGAGTAAAAAAAGATTTTCAGGGCAGCAAACCTCATACAATGCTTGAATTGACAAAGAAAGGCACAGAGGCATTTGAAAAATACAGGCAGGATATGAAAGAGATGCTGAAAAAAAGCGAGGTGTGAGAGGATGGAGACAGAGAAAATAATTGACACCATTGATATTGATGAGGTTGAAGAGACATCATTCCTGACCCTGTTCTGCCATGCTATAGAAAGCAGGTCAAAGGACCCTATTATGTATGACAAAAAAGCAGTGGCAATAGCAGATGAATTGAGCAAAGTGCTCACAGGCTCAAAAAAAAAGATTGACAGGTTGCTTGCTGCAAAAAAGATCAATAAAATGCTGGTGACACATGTGGTCATCAGGGCAAAAAAATATGACGAGTATGCAAAAGAATTCCTAAGACAAAACCCTGATGGTACAATAGTCAATATCGGATGCGGCATGGATTCAAGATTCTCAAGAATTGATGATGGGAACGTCCGGTTCTTTGACCTTGACCTGCCGGAAATTATTGAACTCAAAAAAAAGTTCTGCAAGGAGACAGAAAGATACAGGTTCGTCTCATCCTCAGTTTTTGGCAGGGAATGGATGAATCTGGTTAAAAAAGAAAAAGGGCCATATTTTTTCATGGCTGAAGGAGTCTTCATGTACCTTGATCCGGTTGAAGTCAGATCGCTCGTGCTGCATCTGCAGAAGAATTTCCCAGGCTCCGAACTTGTATGTGAAGTCTTCAATTCAGCGTGGCTGAAAAGACCATGGAAAGGAATAGTGGATTTCAAACTGAGAAAAGAGCTTCATCTAGGAAAAGATATCACATTCAGTTTTGGCATTGGGGACAGCAATGAGATGGAAGGCTGGAACAAAGGGATAGAGTTTTTAGATGACTGGTTCTATCTGGATGCAGATGAAAAGAAACTTGGGATGTTGAGGATATTACGGAAAATTAAATTGTTCAGGCAATCTCTGTGGACTGTGCATTACCGGCTGAACTGACAGTAAAGAATTATAGATAGTCCTGTCCTCACCGCAAAATTTTTAACTTTCAATGTATATTGATTGTATATAAAAGAGGTAAATTTCATGATCTACGACAAAAACCAGTTCACTTTCAACATGATATTTCTTGTATTGGTGATTGCAGCTATTAGTGTATTTGCATTTTTTGGAAGGAATTATTATGAAGTGACTGAAGAGCTCAGAGATATAAACCTTAAGCTATCAGAGATTGAAGATAACCAGAATATGATGAATTATATACAGGGCGGTAGGAACCCGGTTGATTTCCAGTTGACGCCAACTGGTTTTTTTGTCACTGCAGCTGATGATTATGGCATACTGTCCGGCTCTTCAATGCAGCCTGCAATATTTGACGGAAATATCTTGATTGAAAAAAAATATGTTGGCCAGAAATTTATGCCCGGCCAGATTGTGAGATACCTGAACAAGGACGGAGTGCCTGTTGTCCATAGGGTGCGGGCAGTATATGACACCACACTTTTTGTGCAGGGAGACAATCTTGACATCGGTGAAGTGATTTCAAAGACGTCTGTCACGCATATTGTTGTGGGTGTGATTTTTACATAGTTGGTAAAGCAGAAAAAAATGGATTCTTCTGGTATTGAAGCATGGTATGAAGAAGAGAAGGAATTTTTGTAGAATTTTAGTTCTGTTAGTAGTCCACATGGCAATTGCAGAAATTAGACATAATATTTAATTTTAGGATAAATAATTGTTATTTTTTATCCCAATTTATTAGCAAAATTTATATTGTCTGTTGATATTGCGAATTTTAAGAGGGGGTGTTTTTATGAAAAAAACATTAAATTTGTTAATTTTAATACTATTAGCTGTTTTTATTACAACATTTGCAGCAGCAACAATTATTTCTGAAAATCTGAGAACTACACAGCTTTCACAGGTAAAAGCATATCAGGACTGTACACCTGTATTATATGATGAAAAACAGGAAATCTTTGGTACATGTAATCGTGATGTAACTGAAACAATATGCAATGAAGATAATTCAAGCTGTAGTGACAAAACAACATCTGAAAAATATGATTGTATTCTAGATACTGAGATTATTACAAAATCAAAAGAAGTATGTGCTGAACCAACAAGTTATGTAATAAATGATGCAGTGAAGCTTCTGACAAAAGATTATGTATGTGATTCTTTTCAGGAAGATAAGAGCATAATAATCATTTGCGATAGTATCTATGATGGCAATGGAAATGGAGAGTGTACTTCAGGGGAAAGTTGCATGAAATTTGTTGTAACAGGAAAAGAAATTAAGCAATATGAAAAAAATTCAAGAAATGATTTTGTCACAACTGATTTGAGTTTTTTCCTTGACAAAGCTTCTTCGGAGGTGCTGAAATGAAAAGGGCAATTCTTATAATTATCTCTGTATTTTTATTATCAGTATTTAATGTACATTCGGACACAACTTGTACTTCAATAAGTGATGCAATAGCATTTTATTCTTTTGATTCAGATTGCGCAACAGATGATTCAGGTAATGGTTATACATTATCGGGAGATTCACCAAACCAAATAGGAACACAATACGGAAACGGTTGTGAATTTGATGGTACAGAAATTATAAAAAATACTGCTCTTGGATCTGCAATAGATGAAGGAGATACTATTTGTATTTCACTTTGGTTAAATGTTACAGATACTGGTGATAAAAATATGCAGGTAGCAAATTTTGCTAAGACAGGAAGTGAATATTTTAAAGCTGCATTTGCAGTACAAAATGCAGCAGGTGACCAAATAATTGCAATGGATACCTACAACGGTATAACTCAAAATTTTTATGCAGATACAGCTTATACTGATAATCCACCTCAATGGATTCATCTTGCTGGTTGTTCAGATTCAAACGGAGCAATAAGTCTATATTACAAAGACAACGTAAATATATCAATAGATTACACACCAACCGTGACAGTCTCAGGACTACAGGAATTTGCACTAGGAGCAAATCAGTTTTATTATGATTTACAAGCAGATATATACAATTTTGTAGGAGTCATAGACGAAGTCTGGGTATTTAATTGCCAATTGACAAATAGTCAGGTAAACGAATTATATAATGGAGCAGATTTTCCCAACTTTAATTTAATGCCTAACATCTCAAATATAAATTGCACTTCATCAGGTCCTGAAGGGGATACAACATATCCATATGAAACATTTGATACTACACCGTCATTTAATTTTAAAACAAATGTTTCAGCTTATTGTAGAATTGGTGACACAGACATTAATTTTTCAGAAATGGGCACTGCCAGGAACTGTACAGATACCGGAGCAACAAATCATACATGCACATTAATATCAGATGATGAACTACAGTATTCAAATTCAAGTGTATATCTGCGATGCATCAATTATTGGAATTCTTCACTTGAGACAGGTGTTACTCTGAACATGTCCATAACATTGCTTGAGATTAATGCCACCAAAAGAATACAGGTCGGGATAGACAACAGTGTAATAGGAAGCGGGGCAATGGTCTATACTGACCAGCAGGTTTACTTGCGTGGCTTGCTTTATGACCCGCTTCTAACAACAGTAGATAAGATTGCTGTTTTTGGAAACCAGAGATGGCTCTTCAATTACAATGAAAACAACATTAGTTTGAATCTGTTCAATATCACTCCTGTTGTTTATTCATTGGAATTATTGAACACACCGCTAGGGCAGATTGATGAGGAAGTAACAGAATACATAGATTCAACAAAAAACTAAAGAGAGGGACAATGAAAAAATTTATCCTTCTTTTAATTTTTGTATGTTTTATCCAGACAGCTTTAGCTGTAGAGGATTATAAACCGTATCTTCATAATGCAGTAGTTCCTGAGCATCCTGAAGTAAAGTTTTATGGTAAATATAGCACAGAGCTTTTCCCAGGTGCAGCAACTTACAGTTATCCACTATTTTTTCCAAAAGGAACAAATGGATTGACACCAGGTATCAGTTTATTTTATAACAGCCAACAAGCAACCCAAAGACCAGGAATTCTTGGTGCTGGCTGGTACATGAACCAGGATTATGTCTACAGGGATGTGAATCACACACTTGATGATACATCTGATGACAAATACATTCTTGTTTTAGGCGGCAATAATTATGAACTAGTATGGATAGGCGACAGCTACAGGACAGAAGTAAACTACTATTACAAAGTCGAAAATTTCACAGATTACTGGGTTGCAACAAAACAGGATGGCACAAAATTCAGGTTGGGATATAATACAGATTCTGAACTTGAATCTAATACAGGCAGGAATTATTCAATAAAATGGTTTATTGATGAAGTGAAAGATACACATAACAATACAATTGTCTATAACTATGAACAAGATCCATATCCTGATGACAGCGGTGCAGTCTATCTTAAAGAAATTAAGTATAATAATGACCAGTTAAGAAAAATTGTTTTTGACTATGAATCATATGCAAGACCGGACAGGCGAAGAGTATACAGCCAGGGAAATATCCTGGAAGAGTCAAGGAGGATGATAGGCATATCAGTTCTTTATGATAACCAGCTTCTCAAAAGGTATACTGTATCATACAGATTGCTAAATCCATCTTTGTCTACTATTGCGAATATTGTGCTTTTTGGCTCAGATAATTCTTCAGAACTCTATGATATCTTATTTGATTATCATCTGCCATCGCAAAATTTCACTAAAAACACCAGTATATGGATTGCACCGCAGTTTTCAAGTGCAAGTACTGATTATGGTGTCAGGCTTGTTGATGTCAATAATGACGGGTTTGTTGATTTGGTAAGAAGAGATGCCTCAATAAATAAGGTCTGGATAAACAATAAAACAAACGGATGGAATGAAAATACATCATGGACTGTTCCTGAAGTTATTATATCCGGCACAACTGATCAGGGTGTAAGATTTGCTGATGTCAATAATGATGGATTTACAGATTTAGTTAAGGCAAAGGCAGGAACCACTAAAACCGTATATGTCAACAATGGAACAGCCTGGAATTCTGATACTAGTCTTGTGTTTCCGCTTGATATAGTGGATGCAGGTGGTGTCAACCAAGGAGTGATACTTGCTGATATTAACGGCGATGGTAAAATAGATGTTTTAAGGTCAAAAGACGGACTTGACAAAAAAACATATCTTAATAATGGCAGCGGATGGACTGATGCAACATCTTCATGGGACATTCCTGAATATTTTTTTGATGGTTCCGGTGATACAGGCTTAAGGCTGGTTGATGTGAATGGCGACGGGCTTCCTGATCTTATCAAGGGAACAAGTTCAGCATGGCTTAATAATGGAAAAGGCTGGACAGGCAATAGTCAATGGGTTTCTCCTATTGATTTTATTAACAGCTCAAGAAATGACATTGGTGTTAGATTTGTTGATATTAATAGTGATGGATTGATTGATATTCTAAAACAGGATAATGAGGCTTACATAAATAATGGATCTGTCTGGATACAGAATAATTCATGGGTATCCCCAGATATATTCCAGGATCAATACAATATTGGCAGGAGAATAGGTGATATTGACGGAGACGGTGCAGTTGATATTGTAGTTTCCACTGATGCTGCTTCGTATTCATGGGTAAAGGATTTTTCAATGCCGTATTTATTAAAATCGATTGAAAATGAATACGGCGGAATTACAGCAATCAATTACACAAAATCAACTCAGTTTGACAATACTGAGAACGGGCTTTCAAAAATTGGGTTTAACCTGTTTGTTGTGTCAGATGTGGCAGCTGACAATTCAATGGATAATGATTTTTTTGCACTTGGCACAAGCTCGTATAATTATTCTCTTGGAAAATATGATTATGAAAAATCTGAATTCAGGGGTTTTGGATTGACAGCAGAGATTACACCTTCTTCTGTTGTAAACCATTATTTTTATCAGGATAACCCGAGAAAAGGAAAAGAACACAAGACAGAGGTCTTTGATCTTGATAATAACTTATATTCCAGATCAGAGATGGAGTGGGGTTATTCATTTGACAGCGGAGTCTATAATCTTAGTCTTCTGTATGCCGCAAATTATCTTTATGATGGAACTAATGAACCTAAAATTACGAACACATCCTACTACAACAACAGATTCGGGAATTACGAATTGGTTATTGACCAGGGTGATGTATCTGTTTCAGGTGATGAGAAATATTATAACACAACGTATGCAATCAATCCCACTTCCTGGATAATCGACAAGGTGTCTGTGCAAAAAGTTTTTGATGCCGATGGCAACAAGCTCTCTGAAACAAGATACTTCTATGATAATGTCGGACTGAATGGTGTGATTTCCAAAGGAGAATTGACTAAAGTTGAAGCGTGGAATGATAATGGGAATAATTCCATATCATTATTTGAGTATGATGATTACGGCAATGTCATCAGAGAGACAGATTCACTCGGAAATACAGCTGAATACTACTATGACGCAGATACGCACACATATCCTGAGATGACAGTGAATGCCTTAGGGCATATTGCTCGGTTCAGTTATGATCCCGGGACAGGCAATATTCTTTATTCAGAGAAGAACAATATCAGGACAAGCTATGAATATGAT
>JAHIYL010000160.1 GCA_018815145.1 Nanobdellota archaeon
ACATGAGATTAATTGCTCTCAAAGGGAGATGTTGGCTAAAGAAAAAAGCTCGCAACCTTGTTGAATTTAGAAAAATCCTCAATCGACTCGTTTTTGTGAAAAACGCAAAAGTTTAGTTTCTGATTATTTTAAATATGGTGGTACAAAACTACTAAGGAACATAGGGACATATGGCAAAAAAGTTGAGATTGATTACCTGCTCAATGAACCATCCAATAGTCTAATTCGTCAATTTTCTAAAGCAATCCATGCAGACAGAAAAACAAAAAAGCTCACAATCAAGTTTATTTTAACTCTGAAAGAAATTAAATTGACGAACAGTTCTGAAAATTTTTGGTCTCATAAATTCTTATTAGTAGTGGAACCTCGTCTTGATGAATACAGTGCCCAGATTCAATCTGAAATTAAATCAGGCTCTGCAGAACTAAGTGATTTAACAGGTAAGATAAGTAAAGAACAAAACCTAAAAACTGCTGTAGAAAATGCTGCATTTTTATTAATAACATATAAGCTAGGTCTTGCTAATATTGCAGGCTTAATAAAAGAGGGTTATATATAGAATTCCAAAAAAGATCAAAGTTCTAAATAACAATATTATTCATTTCCCTGCAACAAACCACTTCTCCTTCGCATCCATTATCCTTCCGAATTCCTCTGCCAGATCCACTGCTACTTCATCAGGAAAATTGAGCAGCATACTGTGAGAATACTGCATAATTTTCATTTTGTTCTTCCTATTCACTTCATATAATTTCTCATCATCAACTCTTTTTCCGAATTCCCTTATTTTGTCAGATAGTAAGGAAAGTCCTTTGGGTATCTTTCCAATGATTATTTTTATTGTTTTTTTTTTTTCATATTCACCAAACACAATCTTGCCTGCCAATTCAACCATAGCAAAGCTGTAAAACGAAAAATAAGGATCAAAATGTGAAAAATCAATCCTTGCCTTGAGTGCAAAGCATATATCAAGGAATTCACTCTCCCAAAAGTTTATCCCTCCTAGATTGAAATATTTCAGATCCACATCCAATTCATCCGGCTGAACAAACTGACCTCCAAATCTTTTCTCAACCTTAGTTCCAGGAAGCGGCCACAGAAGATTTGACCTTACTATTACGTGCTTGTACTGAGAAAATAGTCTTGCTTCATCAAGCAGCTTAGCAATCGATTCGTTGTTTTCAAAAGGAGTGAGGATGTAATTGATCACAATTGTAAAATTTTTGTTTAGCTCTTCAGCAAGTCTTATAAGGGCCTGTTTTTCCTTATCAAGCTCATCCTGTTTTCGGACTATCCCGCAGTACTTTCTTCCAATCTTTTCTGCAATGCCTTCATCTACAGTCTCTCTTCCAAAAAACAGATGATTATTCCTTCCTGTCAGATATTTCTTATAAATCCCAGCTAATTCATCATAATCCTCAACAAGATGTGACGGATCCATATACAAAACAGTTGAGGGTAGTCTTCCAAATTCACTGTTGAATTCATCAAAAAATTCCAGAGTCCTTTTTCTGTTCTTTTTCCATAGTGGATTATTGTCATATAGTGAAATTCTTGTGATGTTTTCCTGTTTTGCTTTTGCATTGATTTCATCTATATAATCTTTTACCGGAACAATTATCAAATCCTTTGGGCTGTTGCAGTAATCACAGCCATTCGGACAGAAATTATTCAGGAGAAGCTCTGTCTCAATGCCAATCTCTCCTTTTTTTGATATTATCAAAGGTGTAGTGATTATATTGTACTTACGCGAAACTTTGCCTGAAATGCCTCCTCTAACATCCCTGTAAAATATATTTTCAGAGACTTGACCACTTTTTGCATATAAAAATATGCTCTTTTTTTGAGATCTGAATACAAGATTCTTTTTTTCATAGTCTCTCATGAACCTGATAAATGAATCAATTGAGCCAATAATTACTATATCCACCAGATCATTTTTTATTGCCTTTTCAGCTGTATTTTCATTTTGGAAATGCGCGCCTCCTGCAATTATTGGGAGCTTTGGATGTTTTTTTCTTATGTGCTCATTGAGTTTCCTTATGTAAGGATATGAAAAAGTAGTCATTGAGACCATCAACAATGAGAATTTCTTGAAATCTAATGATCTTAAATATTTATCAAATTCAAAATAAGGGATGTTTTTCTTTGGCAAAAAATCAATATCATATGAAAAATTGCTCGACAGAATCTTTTTTTGAATATATGCTGCTGCAATCGAGTCTTCTGCTGAGACTATCTCCATCCCTATAGTTGACAGGCTTAAAAAGAGTGTGCGTTTTTTCGATTTGAATATCATGTATGTCTCACTTAAGCATCAACAATATTTATAAGATTAATATTTTTTCCTAATATGTATGAGATACATTCTTAAAAGACAGGCAGGAAATGCAGTGATGATAATCATTGCGGCAAATATCCTTATGTTCATCTTGCAGATGTTTCTTGGAGATAGATTTACTGCATCACTTATGCTTGTCTCAAAAGATGTGTTTTCAAGACCTTGGATTTTATTGAGCCACATGTTTTTGCATGGCAGTCCCAGCCATCTCTTCTTCAACATGTATGCTCTGTATATGTTCGGAACCCTTATTGAACAGAAGATAGGGACTGTCAGGTTTTTGTTCATCTATTTCCTGTCTGGTATCCTTGCAGGGCTGATTCCTACATACTCGGCAGCTCTCGGTGCAAGCGGAGCCCTAATGGGGATACTTGGCGTAACTATCATGCTCCTGCCAAACCTCCAGGTGCTGTTCTTCTTTTTCATACCCATGTCCATGAGGACTGCAGGAATCATATTTGCGCTGATGGACCTGTTCGGCATGTTCTCGCCAGTGCAGGACGGGATAGCTCACTATGCGCATCTTGTAGGTCTTGCATGCGGTCTTATTTTTGGATATTACCTACTGCAGAAAAAAAGTTCTTTTCAAAAAAAATTCACCTATATACCTGCAATAAAAAACAAAAGGAAAAACAAGTTGCACACATTTTCAAACACAATTGAATTGGATGAAGATGAGATTGAGGAATACTTAAAAAACGGAAGACTCTGAACAGTGATCCTGACATGAAGAACAAAAAACCAAGAATAGGACTTGTATTGAGCGGAGGCGGTGCCCGGGGTTTTGCTCACATCGGTGTCCTGAAAGTGCTTGAAGAGAACAATATCAAGATTGACGCCATATCAGGCATCAGCATGGGAGCAATAGTAGGAGCATTATATTCATCAGGAAAATCTCCGAATGACATTGAAAAGATAATCCTCAATATCCGGCTAAGAGATATTTTCAAACTCATAGAACCTTCATTCTCAAAAAAAGGCTTTGTAAAAGGAGAGAAATTGATGGGATATATAATGAAATATCTTCCTGCCAAGGATTTCAAAGACCTTAAAATTCCTCTGGTGATCAGTGCTACTGACATCATGAATGAAAAAGAGATTGTTTTCAAAAAAGGTGATCTTGCCACAGCATTGATCGCAACATCATGTGTTCCCGGTGTCTTTGAGCCAAAGCATATAAAATCCTCTTATTTTGTTGATGGAGGTATAATCAACCCCCTTGGGCTCGGGCTTCTGAAGCGACATAAGATTGATTTTTCAATTGTTGTAAATGTCACAACTGCCTTTGGCAAAAACCTTAATTGGAACAGGCCTAATATTTTGGATGTATTGAAGCAGTCCACCAATATCATGCAGGATGAACTTATCAGGCTCAGATTAAATTCTACAAAAGAGAAAATAGTCCTTATCCTTCCAAAAGTAGAGAAGTATGATCTTTGGGATATCAGGCACCATAAGAAGATTATCGAATTCGGGGAAAAGGCTGCAAAAAGAAACATCAAAAAAATAAGAAAATATATTGAAGAACTGAGCTGAAAGCATTTTTTTTGTTTTGCCAATGAACCACTCCTTTATCTATTATTCTTCTAAATTCATTTTGTATCATAACAATATTTAAAAATAAGTTAAATCGTTCTTAAATAATGCACAGAATAAAAACTTTAAAACTATTATTTCTCAAACACTATCTAGAGGGGATTATCAATGAAAAAAACTAAATATATTGCTGTCACAGGAGGAGTATTGTCCGGCCTTGGAAAAGGAGTCATAACATCATCACTTGGATATCTATTAAAACAGCAGGGATATAAGGTCACTGCAGTCAAGATAGATCCCTATATCAACATAGATGCAGGAACAATGAGACCGACTGAACATGGTGAAGTTTTTGTTACAGAAGATGGCGGAGAGACTGATCAGGATCTTGGTACTTACGAGCGATTCCTTGATGTAAATCTTTCAAAAATAAATAATATCACAACAGGTCAGGTCTATGATACTGTAATAAAACGGGAAAGGAACCTTGAATACAGAGGTAAGACTGTTGAAGTGATTCCTCATATACCTCAGGAAATAAAAAAAAGGATCAGAGATGCTGCTAAAGCATCTGAAGCAGACTTTGTCCTGATTGAGATCGGAG
>JAHIYL010000161.1 GCA_018815145.1 Nanobdellota archaeon
AGTTTTTGTTACAGAAGATGGCGGAGAGACTGATCAGGATCTTGGTACTTACGAGCGATTCCTTGATGTAAATCTTTCAAAAAAAAATAACATAACAACAGGGCAGGTCTATGATACTGTAATAAGAAAAGAACGAAATCTTGAATATAAAGGGAAGACAGTAGAAGTGATCCCTCACATACCTCAGGAAATAAAAAAAAGGATCAGAGATGCTGCTAAAGCATCTGAAGCAGACTTTGTCCTGATTGAGATCGGAGGTACAGCAGGTGATTACCAGAGCGTCCTTTTTATCGAATCAATCAGGGAGATGAGGCTTGAAGGTGATGATATCCAGTATGTGCATGTCGCTTATCTGCCGATTCCCGGAACTTTGGGGGAAATGAAGACCAAACCTGCCCAGCATTCTGTCAGAGCACTGAATGAGATCGGGCTGCAGCCAGATTTTTTTATTGGAAGAGGAAAATTTGCAATGGATGATGCCAGAAAAGAGAAGATATCATTCATCTGCAATATTAAGAAACATAACATCTTTTCTGCACCTGACCTTGAAAACATCTATGAAGAGCCATTGGTCCTGGATGAACAGGGACTTACAAAGAACATACTTGAAAATCTTGGACTGAAATACAAAGAGAATACTCTTGCTGAATGGAAAAAATTCATGGATAAAGTAAAGGGCCTTGATAAAGAGATTAAAGTAGGTATTGTAGGTAAATATTTTGATATTGGAGATTTTTCTCTGGAAGATTCATATGTATCTGTTATTGAATCAGTCAAGCATGCCTGCTGGTATAATTCAGTCAAACCGAATATTACTTGGATTGATTCAAAGCAATTTGAAAAAGATTCAAGCTCATTAAAGCGATTATCTGAAATTGATGCTGTCATTGTGCCTGGAGGCTTTGGCAAGAGCGGTGTTGAAGGTAAGATTGCTGCTGTAAAATACTGCAGAGAAAATAATATCCCATATCTTGGCCTATGCTATGGAATGCAGCTTGCAGTGATTGAATTTGCCAGGAACGTATGCGGCCTTGCAGGAGCAAACTCAACAGAAATTGATCCTAAGACCAAATATCCTGTAATAGACATACTTCCAGAGCAAAAAAAGAATATTGAACAGAATGATTACGGTGCAACAATGAGGCTTGGAAATTATCCGGCAATATTGAAAGAAGGAACCATTGTCAAAGAATTATATGGAAAATCTAAGATTGAGGAGAGACATCGTCACCGTTATGAATTAGAACCAAAATATCATGAATTACTAGAAAAAAATGGTTTCATTATCTCAGGCATAAGCCCAGACCGTAAATTAGCTGAGTTTATGGAACTTTCAGATCATATTTTCATGGTTGGAACCCAAGGTCACCCTGAATTTACAAGTCGTCCATTAAAGCCAAATCCCCTATTTGTTGGACTTATTAGAGCTGCAATTAAAAGCAAAGAACAATCTTAAATTTTAAAATATTGAAGCATCATCCTAATGGCCGGGATTTCTTTTTTTAATTTTGGATGTATAATATAAAAGGCTCCCTTATATCCCCTGTTATACATACTTGCTCTTTTTACTTCATGTAGGATCTCCTTTATTTTTTTTGTGTTTTTTGACACAATTTGTTTTCCTTGATCAGTTAAATACAATAAATGAAACTCAGATATAATCCTAGGTTTAATTCTGTAAACTAGTTTTACTTTGGAGTTTTCTAGCCTTCTATATATCTTACATATATGGTCCTGATTTTTCAAAAAAGCAGATGACAAAAAGCCTGTTGTTGAACCTGGATGAAGAGATAAAAAAAACAAGTAAATTATGTCAATTTTTCGCATGTTGAATCCATTGACAAGCTCATTTGCTGATCTTTTTTTTTCAGTAGAAAAGATATATGGTATAATTTCAGAAAACAAACTAAATTGTTGTTTTTGATTTTGCAGATTATAACACAAAATTATTTTTTCCTTATATTCCCTTATTGGCAAAAAACCTTGTTTTTTTAACATATTAATGATAATTTTTCGACGAATTATTTTTGTTTCATTAAATTCAAAAAATTGATTAATTTTGGAGACTGAACCTTCAGCTGTAAAATAACCTCCCAAAAATGCATTTATAATTTTTCTACTGGATTTTTGCAGAATTACATGAATATTTTTTTTAACAAAATTGAAGATATATGATAGAGGAGCATTTCTTATGTGAAAACATGCACCTAAACTATTCCAATTGCCATGTTTTCTGATAGAATATTTGATATTCAGTTGTTTAATTCTTTTTTCAAAATGTTTTAATCTAGATAGATTGACATTTTTCCCATATATTATTTCAATATCAAAATTATCACGATGTAATTCAAATAATTCTGCAAGGTGCTTGAAAACAGACAGGTTTTCATTGGTTAAAGTTATATAAGATCTTTGTGCAGTTCCTTTGATTTTTTTAGTTGTTCCATCACCAAGCCAAAATCCTATTATCTGAGACATATCTTCACTAAAATTAATTTGTATAGGAATTTTGACATGCCTCTCTCTGTAATTACTAACATACTTGATAGAAATATATTTATCACCTATATTTTGAATGAACCATTTATTTGCACTTAAAGTATTTCTTCTATCCATTTCCTCATTCATTATTGGTAATGTATTAATTACAATTTTATCATTCTGCATCAGAATTTTTGGACTATGAACCATTTTAATCATTTGTAATTCTTTTAATTTTGCAGCTTGAAGTAGGTTTTCTTGCCCTCCATGCTTTTGTGCTAATTCAAGTACTTTATTTTGATGTCGTGCAAAACGTGGATATGTTTCACCTTTTAACCATCTATATATTGATGTTTTATTAGTCCCAATAAATTCTTTTAAATAATCTGCTCGATAATGTAAAAATAATTCATTCATTAGATATTTCCAATCTTTTTTGTTCATTATTACTACCTCTAAAATCTCATATTACTGGTGGAATTTCTCTAATTGGTTTAAGGAAATCTCCTTATTGAAAAGAGCTTAATTAGTTATACTACCTAAATGATTTTTTCTGGAAGGGAAAATTATAATTTGGTTATTAAACGTGTCCTCTTTAACATATAACGATTGTTATAAATACCTTACGAGCATTTGTCCAGTGACCAGTGGAGATTTATTAAAAAGAATTACAATCAAAGAGTTCCTGTCAAGGCCCTTAAAACCAGCTCCATTGTTTGATGGATTGGTCAAGGCTGTGATTAGGAAAAAATAAATAGTACCAAGTTATCAAAACTTTTATGATCCGTAAAATACTTGCCTTACATCTTATTATTCTGTTGATTTTAAGCGGATGCGCAGGCACTATCTCAACAAATTCAAACCAGGAAGAAAATGTTGCCTCAGAAAATTCGATTGTAGTTACTAAGCAGGATCAGATATCACTGACACAGCTAATCGAAAGCCTTGACCAACAGGATTGGTATGGTGCTGCAGAATCCTGGAAAGAAATTGAATATAATAATCCAGAACTATATTCTTCTTTATGCGTAAGATATCCAAAGATGCAAGTGGCATTGATCGGGATCGACCCGGATTCTGATTCATTCATCTATGATGTCTTCTTCGAAAAATACCCGATCCATAAGGTATACGCGAACAAAGAGGCAAAGATCGCTGATGCCATGTACTATGATTACAAAATGCTGGTGGATCTAGCCGTCTCAGAAGGTTTCGTTGAAAGACTGAATGAGGATGATATCAACGTAACGCGGGAACTTACAAAAGAAGAGCAACTGCGTGTACTTGACCTGCATGAGATGCAGACAGAGATACATCTGCGTGAGACAATTTCTGACATGTACTCAGAACTTGCACTAGGAATCGGAGATACAAGTGAATATGATGAGGAAATATACGCACTGGAATTTGCAGTAAATGAGATAAGGATACAAAAGGAGCTCACCAAAATTCTGGATTTCAACACTTTCACAGGTGATAAAACCTCAAACATCATCCTGATGGCTGCGCTTAGAATGCAGGGGATCATTTATAGCCAGGATCAGATGCTTCATGCACCGCAGGTATATTGGCCAGGAAGAAATATGGGGGATTTCTCATCATATAAAGATCCACTATCACAGGGGTATATCAAGTTCCAAAATACTATAAACTTAATAAATCCGATCCTTCTTTACAGGGCTCTTCAACACCCAGAACTAAAGGATGTTTTTGACAATGAGATTGCCATAGCATCCATTATGGAAATCAAGAGAATGATTGATAATAATGAGGTAACAAATATTGAAGTTGCTTTTCTTGCTATTGAAGAAAAAGCTGCAAAAAGGAAAAAAGAAAGGACAGATGAAATAGAATGGAAATATTACGCAGGAAAGGATATCACACTTAACTGGTTTGATGAGTTCCATCCAAAAAGAATCACAAATGGACAGATCACCCTAAATGGTGGGTTTCTTGATTCAAATGAATTTGGAGAGGGAAATCAGGCAGGAGATTTTACAGACGTAATAATAGGCAGATGGGGTGGAGTAGTACAGCAGGCTTTCAAAGGGTATGAACATAAATGGCTATTTGGAAGTGCATATGGGAATGAGGGAGGCACTGTGACAGTGACCAAGGGAGGAGTACTTGATACTCGCAGACCTCATCTCCTGCCTTTTGATACATACACTGTAGACACTGATAAAATTGTAGACAGATTCAGAACTGAAATCCTTGTTAAGAGCAATCCTAATCTTTACATAGCCATGGACAAATACATAAAGTCAGACATCTACCTACAGGGGGCTGTGAAGCTGCACAGCGATAGTGTCAGCGAGAACGAAAAGAACAGGATAAGATATGAGATTGGGATCATATTCAATGAAAACCAGTACTTTGATCTTGCTGCAAATGTACTGAAGGATGTTCCTGCTGGTACAGTCTTATCTGGAACGACACTTGTATTATCTGATGAATTGAAATCAAAATATTCAGGAAGGACTGCCGGCGATCTTCTTGATGATATAAAAGGAATCGGAGTATTTGACCTATCTTCTAGCACCAAAAAGTTCTGGACTGATATTGGAATATATCTAATCAATCCTGCACAATGGCTGGTTTATGGTGCCATCGGAAGAGCTGGTATAACTGTGCTCAGTTCATTTAGAACAGGAAGATTGATCCTTGGTGCTGCAACAAGATTCGGATCAAACATCTACGGCTTCTCATGGGCATTGGAAAGGGCCGGAGGAAACGTTATTGTCAGTACAGTATTTAGGATACTGGGAATAGTCGGTGAAGAGACCTTTGAAGAGCTTGTCGGGCTGATCTATCCTCCGCTTGAGCCCATAGCCATGATAATCAATGGTGTAGATCCATGGGAGGCGGCAAATCCTAAGCTGAAACTGCTGGGCGGAGCAAAGTTTTTCGGTAGGACAAGTATAGGTGGCATTGATACTGATGTGTACAGCATGAGCAAGTTCGATATGCTTAATCTAAAGGCTGGTGAGTATGATACAGATATTGGTAAAGTGGTCCTTAGCTGGGATGAGGATGCACAGGTTTTCTATTATGACCACCCACAGACAGGTAACAGGATCGCATTAGGTGAGCTTGGAAATG
>JAHIYL010000162.1 GCA_018815145.1 Nanobdellota archaeon
TGACAACAATATTTCTTCTTTTTCCAATCTTTTAGCTATCTTGAGAGCACCCATCGATGTAATTCCAATTACATCGGATATATTATTTGCATTTTATTGGGTATTGTGGTTGCATCCAAAGAATATTCAAAGAATTGAAAAAACAAAAAATCAATTAATAGCAGCTTTCCATGCCTGTTTATAGAAAGTTATTGCCAATCTGAAATTTCCACTGTCAGTATAGTCTTTTGCTTTCTCATAAAATTTCAAGGCATTGTTCGGCATATTTTTTCTTTTTGTTGGTCCTTTTTGGGGAATCTCCGGCATTTTATCAATGGCAAATTTTGCAAGCATATCATCTGCTTCAATCAGATTCATTATAACGGGCAATGTATTCATATCAATGCCGCAGAATCTTGTCTTTTTGAAATCAAGCCTCATGAGCTGGTTAACAGCATTGAATTCACTCATAAAAACTTCAGTACCCTCTTCCTGATTAAGTTCAAAATCATTCAGCCATAGATCTTCTGAAAGGCTTTTTTCTATGTGCTTTCTTACATTCCTGAGTCTTGCTTTATCTTCCTTGGTTGTAGTATCTATATTATCTAACAGCAACAAGGCCTGCTCTTTATAGTACCTCGGACTGTCGCATGCATCGCCAAAACCATCCCCATCATAATCCGACTGATCCTGGTTTGTCATTTCCGGACAATTGTCTTCCATATCATTAATCCCATCATCATCTTTGTCCGGAAGCGTATATCCTTCATGAAAATCATAATCAGGAAAAACAATGTCATCAGTAACACCATCTCCTTCATGATCAATCTCCATCTCAAAAAGTGAATCAGAATCAACTGAAATTGCTGCAATTGTTGTCTCTTCAAAACCAATATCTTCGTACTTGAGCACAATACCCCCTTTTTCAGGGTCATAAAAATATAGGTTGAAATTCACCAGTCCATTTCCATTTCCTTCCAAAACTACTGTATAATCATCATCCCCGTACAATGCAAAGGATTCCGGCTCATTTTCCGGACCAGTATAGTAATAAAGCCCTGGAATATTTTCTTCAACAAGAAGGCCGTTTACACCCACGTGGTTTGAAGAAGAATCATACACGTGGATGTCTGCAGGACTCTTCAGGAAGCCAGATAGGAATTTTGGTCCATTCGGAGACTGAACAAGCAAAAAGGGATTTTCCCATCTGTCACCGACAAAGTAAAATTTTTGGAATTTTGGCCCAAGCGGACCAGAGGATCCCTGTTGTCTAAACAAAGAGTCAGGCATATCGAATATATTGTATTCTTTAGGTATTTCACCCCAGTAACCTTCAAAATTTATCCAGTCTGTATCATCATCGATCTCAACAATATCATAGATGTCCTCATTTTCTTCACCTAAATTTACAGAAGATGCATGAAGAATCGGACCTTCTTCTGAAAGAGATTCTAATGCTAAAAGATCATTCAGATATTCTGCAATCATTGAAAATTCCAGATAATCCACCCATTCAAAATAGCTTGCATGGCTTCCTTCTCCGACGTGGACAATTGGATGGGTCTCATCATACCATCTGATATGGTCCTTATGTTTTGTGTCACTTGTGAAAGAATGAAAATTATTTGATGCTGTTTCAATCTCTCCGTCATCTCCAAGTATTATCTGCACCATCTCCCAGTCGCCTTCATGCTTGTTGAACCAATTATTGAAAGGATAGAAAAAGAAATATTGTAGAGCTGTCTTTCCATTGTCTCCTTCAAAGACCCTCCCATAAACTGTATACGGGTAATCCTGAAACAGTGTAGGATCTGCAAAATCATAGTCCTTTGCTTGCTCATATATATCCATATCCAATGAATGTTCCATGCTTAATCCTTCAATATCCTCAGGTAATGTTGGAGCTGTACTGACAAGGCCAGTATTGATATTTTTCAGATCTGCATAGTCCATAAGGCTGTTTATGCTCTTAGGCAGATATTTTTCATTTGGATGATAATACAGTATTGGAGAATATTTTTCAAGAAGACTCTCTTCTGCTGGGCTATCAGGCACAAAAGTGACCTCAACATAATCTATTTCAGCAATATCAACAGGACCTAAGTATGATTGGATGGATAAAAATCTGTAGTTGGACATGAGGTCAGGATTTGTTCCTGTCCCATAAAAAACATCATCAACAAACAGTCTCCAGTATCCTGTCTGGTTTCTTATGAGTTGGGCTATATGCCAGTCATGATTGTGAGTTGTTGGTGAGTGAACTTCATACAAAAAATTTGGTGTTAAGTGAATTCCAAACTTTTGTCCAGTTTCACTTGCTGCATAAAACATTACTGCATTATTCTTCCAAGATTCACAAAAAAAATCATTGTTTTGTGTTAGTCCAATAAACATGCCGCCTGTTGCGAAATACTTAAATTTAATTTCAATTGTCAAAACTCCTTCCTCATCTGTTACAATTTCATTAGGTAATTCCAAATAGCCTGCTCTTCCATTTGGGCCAGCAAAAATTGATGAATCTTCCTGTGTTATTGAACCGGCACAAAGATGATTCAATAATCCTTCACCAAGTACCCAGCCATCCAGATCAGTAAAATCATTAAAATAATAATTATCTGCATCA
>JAHIYL010000163.1 GCA_018815145.1 Nanobdellota archaeon
ACCCGGAACAAAACCGCCTGAGAAAAAATCAGAAGAGGAGACAGAACCTCCAATAGGACCAGAACCAGCACCTGAGACAGAATCTGAGGAGCCTGTACAGCAACCACCTAAAAAACCAAAACCAGCACCAAAACCACAGCCTGAACCTGATGATGATGATCAAGAGTTATCCTTTAATTATGAAGATGAAAGCATTACAATATGAATGAGTGTGATATGAATGGCCGATAAATTACCCAAAAAAATAATGAATTATAAATTCAGGGCAGGTGACTTTCCCTATGTAGAACATGTTTTACCCTATAATTATCATGATATGAATCCTGACGATGCAGCAGATCAGATACTTCGTGAGGTGAGTGCAAATGTTATGTGCTACTATCATCCAGTCGGTGTTCCAACGAAAACTCTATATCCTGTTCAAATAGTCTTGGCAGTAGGTTCGACCCTTAAATGTGTACCTTACGATTTTAGGAATTATTTCAGGGTTATTATGGATTTAACATTACATTTCAAATCTCCAAATAATACTCAAGGTCATTTTCACATTGATGGAGGGAATGTTGTGCCAGGTGCCCATGCAACAGGAAATGCATTCCAATGGGTCATCCAGACTGTTGAGTTACTTTTACCTGATGCAAGTAAAAGGCAATTTTTTCTTGTGAACAAAGCCAAAGAAGCAATAGGATCAATACCTGATCCTGAATTCAAAAAAACTTTTATTGACCAAGAAATGGTTTTTAAAATGGGAACTTTGAGGCATGAGAGAAAAGAGAAAAAAATGTTACAGGAAGCAAAAATATTTGAAGGTGAAAATTTCTATTTTTTCGGTTCAGCTTATGGCGGAAGTCTATTCTATGCTCACGATATAGTATTCAAGGACAGAAGAAGGAGAATCAATCCAGCGCCAGCAGAACAATTAATTCCCCATACAGAGGATTATGTGCATTTTTCAGTTCCTTATTCAAGTGGAGGTAGGGTAAATTTTGAAGAAGGTAAGACATATACCGTGGGAGTCTCATGTCATGATATTGAACACGAAATAGTCAGTCATCATGCACCTGTGTCATTTACCCTTAAGAAAAATGATACGAAACAGGATGATATTGAGATAACTGTTGTGGAACCGAAGATTTCAAAAATAAAATGTAAGAATGAAAGTGAATCAGGAGATAAGAACAAAAGGGCGTACATTCACACCAATGAAGATACTTATTTTGATATTTATGGTGAATTTCTTAATATGATTATTTTTAGGGGTAAGAAAAAGCAAGAGATAGATGTTGACGTAAGAAGGATTATTTTAAGAGGACAACGTTGCCGTGATCCTTCTTGTGCACATTTGAATCCACTTGGTGCAGATAAATGCCTTAAAAATGATTCGCATACTGTTTTTGATGCCATTGCAGATGAGGAGTTTTTTGACTATGAGGTGCTGGAAGACACTGAAGGGGTGCTAATCAGGGTTCCTATCAAGAAGGGTACAACTATTGAACATGGGGCTTATCTTGTCCAAGTTGAAATACTTCATCAATTTGCACCAAATCCTCAAATAATTACTCTTTCAGAACTTGATAAAAACAATCATAATGTCCTTGAGATCAGAAAGGATCCGGGTTTAGATTCCATGAAATTGATGTATGGTGCCCAAGAATTTCAAGAACATGATGACCAGTACCAAAATCCATACCTTAATCCAAGCATTGTCGGAGATGGAGGAACACCTGGAAACTTGGTTGCAAGGAAGGATGATGAACTGAAATTTGTTCTTGAATTCACTGATGATATTAAGATGGAAAGCATAAAATCCATCAAATGTTTAAGCTTTTCAATATTTGACGAGGATGATATCAAAGAAATCAAGCTTGACAAACCACATATAGATCCAGCCCATCCTAAAGTCATGTCCTATGCTGTGAAAATACATGGTTCATATATGGAAATAATATCACTAAAATTCGAGATTGAATATATCATCAAAGGCATGGCTGAAGCAAAAACAGAGGAGCTTGAATACAGGGTATTGTTCAGTCTACCTAGTTCGCCCACCACTCAACTTCATTCTTACATCAATGGCAAGAGGGTGGAGCATAGAGAATGGAGTGGTGGAGCAAGAGGGATGGTTAGTCCAATTACGGGTACTACGGGGACAACAACCCATTTTGACCAGAATATCATAGATACCGAGTTTAAGCATACAGGCAGCCATCTTGTCATGGTACCGGGGGACTCTATTGTCTATAAGAGGACATCAAAAATAGACAAACACCATGTTGAAGCTGGATTCACTGTTACCAACTCAAAAAGTGTCCCTACCTGGATAGGTTTGAGAGTATTCTTGCTTGAGTTCAGAGATACGGATACAACTACATTGCTTGAAACTCATTTAGGAAATAATAGTGAGGATTTAAATATGCTTACTGTACATTATGGAGGGGCTGGAGTCATAATGCCACCTGATGATTTTAGTATGAGGATCAAGATAGATAAAGGAGATAAAAAATCTGATAGTGAAATAATTGGAGATAACATTTACAATCTCTTGGAGCAGGCAGGCAAACTCAGCAAAAAACATATGTTCCTGATTGATAGTAAGCCTGTCGATGTGAAGCTTTATTTAGAGCTTGATCCCAACAAGATGGGTGGGTATTTATCCACTAATTACTTGATTTATTGTGAGATATTCACTCTTCCAACATTATTGTATAATATGTATCAATCTTATCAGGTAGGATTAACTGCTCTTGATTTTTATGAACAAGATATAAAAGTCTACACTCCTACATTAGATATTAAACCTGTGCATATGCTAGCACAGCAGATAATACCTTTCCACATAGGTGATGACAGGGAGAATGGATTGGTGCATCAGGTTAGATTACTCGACTCAACTGAAGCAGCGCATACATTCCTTTACAGACAAATTCTTGAGGAATTTGTTGAGATCTATGTTAAAGAACATGATGATAAGCTCAAGGCAAGTTTAAAAGACAAATGGAGCAAAAAAACAAATTTAAAATTTCATCAGGATATTGAAGAATTCATAAGTTTGGGTGCTTCACTTACGGCTGCCAACAATCCTTGGGGAGGAATGCAAATTTTTACAGATGATCCTATTAAGTTTGTCTTCATCCTTGCATTAGTTACATTATTGAATCAATTG
>JAHIYL010000164.1 GCA_018815145.1 Nanobdellota archaeon
AAGGGTATGTGTGATCAAAATGGACCTGTTCGATAATCTCAACCCAATTGATTTCAGATATTACGGAAGGAGCAAAAATGCCTTTGATACTCTCAGCCCTTATCTTTCTGAGAATGCTTTTATAAAATATCAGGCAGAAGTAGAAGTTGCACTTGTAAAAGTGCTTGCTGACAGAAAGCTCTGCCCAAGATCAGCATATGAAGAAGTCAAAATAGCAGCATCAAAAGTGACCTGCAAAGAGATATACGAAGAAGAAGACAGGATCCATCACAATATCAGAGCACTGGTCAACATTATCCAAAAGAATGTGCCTGATCCTGTCAAACCATATGTGCATTTCACTGCCACAAGCTATGATATTGTTGAAAATGCAAATGCAAAAAGATACAGGGATGCAACAAGAAAAGTTGTTGTTCCTGCAATGCTTGAACTGGAAAAGACTTTGATTGACCTTGCACTTAGAGAAAAAGCAACACTTCAGATAGGAAGGACCCATGGCCAACATGCAGAACCCATAACTTTTGGCTTCACAATATCCGGCTATGTTTCAAGGCTTGGCAATCGGATAAAATCTGTCAGATCTGCTGCAGAGAACCTGAGAGGAAAATTTTCAGGAGCTGTCGGATCATACAATGCTTCATCACTGTTTTTCAAGGATCCTGAAGAATTTGAGACATGCGTCCTGAAGGAGCTTGATCTCTTGCCATGCATCCAGTCAAGCCAGGTTGCAGAAGCTGAAAGCATGACTGACTTTGTACATTCGCTCATATCAGCTTTTGGAGTCCTTGCAAATATTGCAGATGACATGAGAAATCTGCAGAGGACTGAGATAAATGAGGTTGCTGAAGGATTTGGAAAAGCACAGGTCGGTTCATCCACTATGCCACACAAGAGGAATCCCATAAATTTTGAGAATGTAAAATCATTCTACAAAGAATTCATGCCAAGGATGATGACAAGGTATCTTGACCAGATATCAGATCATCAGCGTGACCTGACAAATTCAGCATCATCAAGATTCATCCCTGAAATCATAGCTGCACTTGTTCTTTCTGTGCAGAGGCTTGATAAGATTATGTCAAAATTAGTTGTTGACAAAGAATCAATAAAGAGAAATTTTGATCTGCATAAATCAATGGTTGCAGCTGAACCTGCATATATACTGCTCGCAGCAAACGGCCATCCTGATGCACATGAATATGTGAGAGAAAAGACACTTGAGTCTGAGAAGACAGGATTGCCATTATCTGAGCTAATTTTTGCAGATGAAAGCATAAAGAGATATCTTGATAAGCTTACAACTGGGCAGAAAGAGATGCTGAAGAGTCCAGAGAGTTACATTGGAATTGCTGACAGGAAGGCGGAAAAAGTCGCAATGTACTGGAAAAAGGAACTGGGGATAAAGTGATAGAGGGTCTGAAATCTTAAGTTGTGAAGAGAAACACGAGAAAACTGATGAAAATAAGAAATGAAACCGAAGAAAAGCAATAAGGCAAAAATAGGAGATATACCTGAAAAATATGACTTTTTCCTTAATCCTTATCCAAATCGTGTTTTTTATAAATGCCCAAAATGTGATAGTAAAACAAAAAAGAAGAAACTTCCGCTTAGTATTGAGATTGAAATTAAAAAGATGTTTTTCAACCTGAATAAAACATGCAGATTCTGTGAAAATTGCGAGTTATTAATAGTAAAAAAGGCAGAAATTGAAGATATTCTCTATGTTGCTTTTGGCATAAGGATTACTGATAAGGATTATATCATTGTGGGAACATTTGACGAGGATTATTATGTTGAGGGTGTTACTGACCTAAATGAGAGTGGCTTTTTTAGCCATTTATTTTTGTTTAAGAATGTATGGAATTTTGAACCAATGCCACGATATGTGTGGGTGAAGGATAAAAAATGAAGAGATGATGAACAAATGATAATTAAAAAAGCATTTGAGGACTTTTTATCAGAGCAGAAAGCCAGGCTTTCACCTAAAACATACAGCGATTATAAATCAGTAATTGGGCTGTTCGAGGATAGCCTGGATGGATATGCTTGGAATAATCTGGATGACTGCGACAACGCGTATCAGGATGCTAGAAAAAAGAATTTAAGTTTTATTGACATATATGACCACAGTTACATCTGGGAAAATGTTGGTGAATTCCTTGATTACTTTATTCCAAGAAAAGTCAATTGGGGTGATGAATTTGTCCTAAAAACTTGCCCTCGAATAATCAGAAAATTCCTCAAATGGATGAGGGGAAAAAATCTCCTGGACAAGACAAATGTGGAAATACATCAATGCTGTGAAAACCAGACCTGGGAAGATTCTTTGAGGGAAATGGGATTTAAGTAGGAAAGTAATTTGTCTAATTTAATTTGACAAAAAGCAATTTAGTGAAAAGAATGATTAAAAATCAGGAAAGTATTCGGGAATTGATTATTCTAGGATTAACCTTTTCTTCTGTAATTATATTTTGGCAAAATGATATCTTGATTTTCTTCATACTAATCTCTATTTATATGGTCAGATCATATTTGTGGCATAAACCTGGAGACCATATTCTTTTTGTGATTTCTATGTTGCTTGGTTTCATAATGGAGTTTACCTTCACCTATGCAGGAATCTATCAATTTGCTCGTCCAACATTTTTTAACATACCTTTCTGGATTCCACTGTCATGGGGTTTAAGTCTACTCCTCTTTTTTAGAATTACCCAGCCTATAATGAAGAAATGTTGACCTTCAATTTTTACGTGTCTATCCAGACATATGTTCTGCAGAGCAATTAACTTTAAAAAGAAAAAAATTATTAGCAAAGCATGGGGGTTTCGAGTTTGGCCATAAAGACAGCACTCATTAGTGTTTCTGACAAAACAAATATAGACATCCTGCTAAACTCCCTCAAGAAATTTGATGTAAAGATCATTTCTACAGGCGGGACAGCCAGGAAATTAAAAGAGCTTGGTTATGAATGCACTGAGGTCTCTGAAATCACAGGTTCAGAGGAATATCCTGACGGACTTGTGAAGACCCTGCATCCAAAGATTCATTTTGCAATTCTTTTTGATAGGGAAAACCCTGAACATGTGAAAAGAGTTGATGAAGAAAAGATTCAGCCCATTGACATGGTTGTGTGCAATCTATATCCTTTTGAAAGAACAGTTAAAAAACAAGGCGTGACAAAAGAAGAGGCTACTGCAAATATTGACATAGGCGGAGTTGCGATGATTCGCGCTGCAGCAAAAAACCATAAATATGTATCTGTTGTTACAGGCCCGGAAAGCTACAGGAAAATATGTGATGAACTTGAAAAAACTAATGGCATCCTTTCTGAAGAGACAAATCAATTACTTGCAAAAAAAGGATTTTCGCATACAGCAGAATATGATTCAATGATAACCTCGTATCTTGAGACAGATGAGTTTCCTGAAAAGCAGTCAATGAATTTTGATATTGTCCAGAAATTGAGGTACGGAGAAAATCCACATCAAAAAGGAGTATTCTATTCATATCATTCACTTACCAATGATTTTGGATTCCGGCAGCTTCAGGGAAAAGAAATATCTTACAATAACCTGAATGATATGGATGGTGTTGTAAGGATCCTCAGGGATTTTTCAAATCACCTGACAGATGAAAAACTTGCGGTCATTTCAAAACATACCAATCCTTGCGGCATTGCTACATCTGACAACCTGGCTGAGGCTTTTGAAAGGGCATGGAACTGCGACAATGTATCTGCATTCGGAAGTGTCATAGGAGCAAATTCTGAATTTGACAAGGCATCTGCAGAATTTATCAGACCTAAATTTGTGGAAGTGATAATAGCACCTAAATTTTCAGAAGAAGCACTTGATGTTCTGAAGAATAAAAAGAATCTGCGGCTTATTGAAATAATTGACATGGATGCATTCAAAAATATTCCTGACAAAGAATACAGGTTCACTGACTTTGGTCTGCTGGTGCAATCAAGAGATAAGGGGCTTTTTGAAAAGATTGAGGTCATGTGCGGCAAGATTGAGCATGACAAAGCTGAAGAGATTGTATCCTTTGGTATGCTTGCACTTAAGAATGTGAAATCCAATTGCATCGGTATTGTAAGAGAGCATAAGCCGGGGTTTTTTGAACAGGTCGGTGTCGGGATAGGACAACCAAACAGGAAAGATGCAGTAATTCTGGCATGTGATAAAGCAATAAGCAATCTCAAGCAGGAATTTGGTGAGGAATATGCAGGGAAACTGTCAGGATTATTTTTGTTTTCTGATGCATTTTTTCCGTTTTCCGATAATATTGAGATTGCAGAGAGTTATGATATAAAGAATATTGTTGAGCCGGGCGGTTCTGTCAAGGATGATGAAGTCATCGCTGCTGCAAAAGGATTTGGAATGAACTTGATTTTTACAGGCATGCGCCACTTCAGACACTGAATAAAGAGAAGTTTAGTGAGATTAATAGAATATTGAGTTTCAATTTATGCTAATTTTACATACAAAGGCGGCAGTCGGTTCTACGAACCTCGTCGGGCCTCCCCGATGGGGCATCCCCCTGCCCGACCTGCGCCAATGTAAAATTACTTAAATATTAAATAGTGTAATGAAAAAAAATGCCTAATGAATTAAAAGAAGAATGCGGAATTGCAGGCGGTGCATTGTATGATAAGGATCAAAACATTGTGCCTTATCTGCATAAGATGATCCTGAATCTGCAGAACAGAGGCCAGCTTTCTTCAGGTGTCTCTACATTTAATGAAAAAAGGGATCATTTGATTTCTACATACAAAGACCTTGGCAGTGTCAATGAGGTCTTTAAGACACAGAATCCGGCAAAAACAAAAGAAATCTATTCAAAGTACTCAGGAGACAGAGGGATAGCGCACACAAGATATGCAACGTGTGGTGTTGCCAGCAGATCAGATGCGCATCCGTTTGAAAGGGTCCATGGAAGAAAATATAAGTGGTTCTCATTGTGTTTCAATGGCAACCTTGCAAATTATTCTGAATTGCGGAGAAAGCTGCTTGAAAAAAAAGACTATCATATGATCCATAATAATGATACAGAGATAATAATGCACAATATCTCAAAGACAATTGCAGAGCTTGATCCAAAGGACAATCACGGACCGGGACTTAGTGATGTATTTGCAAAACTCAGCAAGAGCTTTGATGGTGCATATAATCTGGGTATGCTCAATGCAGATGGAAAATTGATGGCACTACGTGATCCATTGGGATTTAAACCTCTCTGCTATTCAAAAGATGATGAGAAGGTCCTCTTTGCTTCAGAATCCGTCGCACTGGACCATTGCGGTGTAAACAATGTTAAGGATTTGCAGCCGGGCCAAATTCTGATCAACAATGGTGACGAGACAAAAGTTGAGAGATTTGCAAGTTCTCCCAAAAAAGCCCATTGCATGTTTGAATGGGTATATTTTGCAAATGTCAGTTCGACAATTGATGAAAGCAGTGTATATGTTGCACGTGAGAATCTTGGAAAAGCCATGGCTAGGTCAGAGCCCTTGGATATTGATGATTCATATGTAGTGATACCTGTACCTGATTCATCGAAACCATTTGGTGATTCCTATGCATATGAATTAGGTCTTCCATCAAGAGAGGGTTTGGTGAGAAACCGGTACATAGGAAGGACTTTTATTGAAGGAGTCAATAGGCAGAATAAGGTTGAAGACAAATTCACAGTATTAAAAGAGATAACAAAAGGCAAAAAAGTCCTATTGATGGATGATTCGATTGTGCGGGGAAATACCAGCAAGAAATTAGTAGATTTTATCAAGAAAAAAGGTCAGGCAAAAGAAGTGCATCTCAGGATTTCCTGTCCGCCCATTGTTGCTCCTTGTTTCTATGGCATCGACATGTCAACCATAGAAGAGCTTATTGCAGCAAAATTCCATAAGGAAGTTGGTGAGGATATCTCTGATGATGCCTGTGAAAGATTTGCAGCAAATCAGGGAGCAGATTCGCTGATATTCCAGAAGATAAATGACATACCAAAATCCTTAGGGTTTCCTGCATCAGACTTGTGTATGGCATGCCTGAATGGAGATTATCCGACTGAAGCCGGGTGTGAGCTATATAAGAAAGCACAAGAGAACCATAAGAATGGGATCTCCAGAAGACCTTATGAGTGTTGATATCCTAACTGTTTTCTATAGAGTCTCTGAATGAAATTGATTTAATATATTTACTCAAGCTCATTCTCTTCTTCTGCCTTCAGAATAGCCTCATCAACTGTCTCTTTGTTCCATCCTTTTTCCATCAGGTTCTTTCTTATGGATTCTTCTGAAAATCCGTGCTGCAGTTTGACTTTGATGAATCTCATCAGATTCTCATTGCCCGGAGACTGATTCCCTTCTGATAATTTTGGTCTGAATTTTGCTTTGGCAGCAAAGACAATGATTATCAAAGATAATATACATACAATGCTTATCAGGATCATTATCATACTTTTTGGATCAAAGCCTCCTGCATTGTCAATTTCACCAATGACCTGACCTGTAAGTGTTGGATCCCTGACTATTATCTTATTTTCCCGGACATCCAGTTCAAATGCTTTTTCCCTGGAACGTCCAAGATAATTCAGTTTCACATTTATGACGAATATGCCCGGTTCAATGCTATTGGTGTCCCAGTATGAAGAAAGTTCTTTTTTTGCCAGAGCAGGCACATCAACTGTGCTGGACTTATAAGTCTCGACAACAACATTATTTTCATCCTGGATCTCTGTCACTGCATAGACATCATTTATCCTGTTGTTCCACTCATTCCTGGCAATTATATCAAACTTCGCGATTGTCCCAAGCTTAAATGAACCTATTCTCAGCTCTTCAATCTCCAGGAGCGGTTCGCCTATATCAAAGTCTTTTTCAATGACAAGCACTTTTTCACCATATTCTATGAGTGCCAGGGCATGATATGTACCAGGTGAGACCCTTGCATTCCACTGTGCAGTCAACTTTGATTTCTTTTTTGATTCAAGCAGGATTTCATCAGTGCTTATCTTGGCAACAGATTGCCCATCAGAACTTGTTATGATGATCTGGCCTTTGATACTTTCCAGATCTTCGCTTCCGACATTGGAAAGAGATACAGTAAAATCAACAATTTCATCAGGTTTTGCATCGCTTATGTACAATATTCCCTGCAGATATTCATCCGGATAAGGGACATTCACAGTCAGCCTGTGCATGACACCTATGTTTGCTTTTATCAGGTTGTCTTCTCCTGGTCCATTTTCAGACATTTCAACAACATAGATATCTGCATGTATCGGACCCGGCTTCATCTTCACCGGCATATCTAATCTGTAGTAAACAGATTTTTCGGATTCAGATGCAGATATTTTGATCCTATCATTTTCAAGAGAGAGATAATCTGCCAGGTCTCCTTTCATGTAAACTGCAAACTCTGCATCCTTATGCTCATTATTGATTATCCTGAAAGATAGTGTTTTTTCAATATTCTCTTCAAAGAAGATTTCGCTCTTTGATGGAGCAACACCTACTGCCTGGACAATTGATGTTAAGAGAATGCAGAGTACAATGAATCCAATTATCCTGATAAAATTGTTTTTTCTCATGTTCTTGCTTGTGATAAATCCATTTTGACAAAAGATTTATAAATATCAACACTTTTGTGTGTATTAACACAATTGTGTGAGGTGTAAAATATGGAACGATTTACAATATCTGTATCAAAAGAGTTTAAGGAAAAACTGGATAGGCATCCTGACATCAACTGGCCTGAAGTGATGAAACAAGGCATTATAAAAAAGCTTGAGACACTGGAAAGACTGCATGCAAAAGGTGAACTATAAATGGTCAGTGTAATTGCACCATTGGAATCTGGACTAAAACAAAGACTCGATAAATTTCCCTGGGTCAATTGGTCAGAAGTTGCCAGGTTTGAAGTAAATAAGCGTAGGATATTTGAGGAATATCTTAAATCAAGGAAATTATCACAAGAAGACCAGGATTTCTGTGATGAAATTGACTGGCATCCTGTTGATGAACTGGAATTAAAAGAAGAGTTTGTTGAAAAACTAAAAAAGCTTGCACAAAAACCACACGTAAAAATGGATCTGAAAAAGCTTGATAAATTACTTGGGTTAAGATGAGTTTTTCGTTTGAGATAACTGAAAAGCTTCAAAAAAAGCTCAATAAATTGGCAAAAAGAGATTTTAATCTTGCTTTTAAGGTAAGAAAAAAGATTTCTCAAATCATTAGCCTTAATCACGATACCATTAATCATCTCAAAAATCTCAAAGGAAGTATGAGCCATCTCAAAAGAGTCCATATAGGAAGCTTTGTACTTCTTTTCTATGTTAAAGAAGATACTATCTACTTTGAAGACTTTGTCCATCATGACCAAGCCTACACTTGACATTTTACAATTCTTTTTTCTCATGTTGTATCCTGCCCTATTATATATACTGTCACATCTTTTGTCCCGGGCGGCTCCTGCGATGGCACCCAGAGCCTGAAATCTATTTCGCATGTATCGGCAGCGTCACTGTAATTTAGGAATCCGACAGCAGTCTTGTTCTGGGATCCGATAAGTGAAAGATTTGTCCATGAAGTTGTGCTTTCTGTCCAGTTGAATGAGTTTGCTTCTGTAGTGTCATTGTCTATCTTGAACTGGAAATATTCAGTGTCTGCTCCGACAGATGAGAACAGGCTCTGGTTTATCGATATCCATGTTATGTTTGCAAATACATTACCATCATTCCTTACAACCATAGGAGACGGAGGTGAAGTATCAGTATCATTTGTTCCATTCACTTCCATTGAACCAAAGGAAACCTCGCTTTGAGTGAGTGTTAGTATGATAACTGGTTCCATTGTAAAATTCCATTTATCTGACCATTCACTATATTCTGTACCATCATATGCACGGACCTGCCAATAATATACTTCTCCGAAACATAGTTCACTGGTTGGTGTGTAGTTCAATGATGTTAGGTTTCCGATTACCCCGACATCCGGGCAGACAGCTGAAGTGATGTTTATTGTGAAATTGACCGGATCATTGTCAGCATCTGTCACATTCTGCCATATGAATAACGGTGGATTTGCCCAGATTGTCTCATTGCCGTTTGTGGGGGAAGTAAGAGTGACCTTTGGAGGGGGAGAGTTTGTTGTTGTTATTGTCACTGCTGTCGAATTCTTTGTGATTCCATCCTGATAACCATCGTTAGGAGTGACAGAGCAAAGCCATTCATCGTTTGTTGATGTTTCATTACTTACCAATATTTGTGAGTTGTGGCCGGAAAGCCCTGCTTGGTAGTTTGCTTGTACTTGTTCTGGAGTCAGTGTAAAATTATAAATCTTAATTTCATCAAGCCTTCCAATAAAATCATTATTATTAGCGGGCCAGTTACCAATATGAAGATCATCTGATGAAGTATTTATGCTTGTGAAAGTATCTGTATCCGAACTATTTTCAGCACCATTTATATAACAAGAATGGTCTCCGCTTTTTACTGTAAATACATAATGCTGCCATGTATTATTTTCTATTGAGTTAGTTGCACAATAAATATATTTTGTTCCTTCATCAGTTAATAGAGCTACATAGTTTCTACCATTGTTCTCTTGCGAATATAATTTGAATTGGGACAGTATTCCAAGAATAAGTGGATAAGAGGGTGCAACCTGAGTAGAACTATGCCATTCCCAAAATTCTATTGATAATTCTTGAGTAAGATTGAATACATCTGAATGAGGAATAACTATACGCTGATTTTCTTCAAACTCATAAGCCCCTCCAATTTGACCTCCAGTCCTGTTCCAGGTTGCACCGATGACAGTACCATTATTTCCATAACCTGAATAATCCTTTGTATACGTTGAGTTAGAGCCTCCTTCAAAAGGCATATATAATACTGTTATCGATTCATTATTCTTGTACCAGTTCGTAATATTAACGACATTATGCCCATCTCCATCCACAACATTGTTCCAGTTGCATGTTAAATTACTGGTGACATTAGGCGAAGCAGGTGTTATTGTTGGTGCATCATGCGTAGGGATAGAGTTCTGGATTGTTAATTTGCTGGAATTATATCCATCTGAATAATCCTCCCCATCATAAGCCCTTACTGTACAGTTCCATGTCTCATTAAAAGTTGTATTGCCTGATCCTAAAGTTGTAATAACCGTATTTGTATTGTTAGCAACTTCTGTTTTGTTGCCTGATATTGCTAGAACAGAGTTATTATACCACCAGTATTCGATTGTCAATGTTGTATTCTCTGCATCAAGGATAGTTGCATTACACTCTATGTTTGAAGAGGTATTAGCGGTTGTTGGATTGAATGACAGCGCTGTCACTTCAGGTGCATTATTTGATAAAATTGTCACAGCACTGGAATTCTTTGTCAACCCGTCACTATAGCCGTCATTCGGCGTGACCGAACAGAGCCATTCTTCACCTAGTGTGGTTTCATTGTTTACCAAGACTTGCGAATTAAGACCGGAAAGACCTACCTGGTAATTGGTCATAACTTGATCTGGAGTTAAGGCAAAATCATATATTTTTAGTTCATCAATTTTCCCCATGAATTCCCAAGTACCGGTGTTATGTGCACCTATTGAAAATGGATTAGTAGAAGAGTTTCTTTCACTAATAATAATATCATCAGTTACATTGATTTCACCGTTTATCATACAGTAAGCATTTGTTGGTCGAACAATAAATGCGTAGTGCTGCCATTCATTATAGGCAATTGAGTTTGATGAACATCTTATTGTTTCGTCGCCCCCGGGAGTATTTATCGTAAATCCCATTGATTCTGTGGAATTTCTTATGTTAATTTGATAACCAGGGTATTTATATATAATTCTTGGCCAATTATTATTTTGAGGTCCATCTACATATATCCAGAATTCTGCTGTTGTGTTACCAGAAAGATTCAAACTTTGGGAGTGCGAAAGTAAAATGTAATCACCACTTCCATCAAACTCATATGCCCCTCCGATCTTCCCTCCTGTTCTGTTCCAGGTTGCACTAACAACAGTTCCATTGTTTCCATATCCAGAGTAATCAGTAGCATTGTTTTCCTCATTGCCGTTGCCTTCGAAGGGCATGTAAAGCACAGTTATCGATTTGTTATTCTTATACCAGTTAGTGATATTGGTCACTGCATCTCCATTTACATCAGTAACATTGAAATTGCATGTCAAGTTCTGAGTTGTTAATGGTGATGCCGGTGTTATGACTGGATCATCCACCCATGTCGGCGCATTATTTGATAAAATTGTCACAGCACTGGAATTCTTTGTCAACCCGTCACTATAGCCGTCATTCGGCGTGACCGAACAGAGCCATTGGTCATTTAGGGATGTCTCATCAGACACAATTTTGTAAGAAGATAAACTAGAAGATTCTGCTTCATAATATAAAAGGATCTGTTGTTCAGTTAGAGAATTATTGAATATCCTAATTTCATCAATTTCACCATGCCACCAGTTACCCCCATTGTATGCTCTTCCGATATGCCAGTCCATATCCAAAACCTGTGCATTTATTGTCTGGGAAGCTGGTGTCTCCTCGACTCCGTTGATCCATAACCTCAATGTAGTGCTGTTCCAGGTAAAAGCAATATTGTTCCATCCGGTGCCAAAATCAAAGCCACTTATAGAGAATCCATTTGAGGTTGCCCCATTACTTATCCTCGCTCTAAGTGTCCTGGCAGCATTTGTGCCGTACCAATCAAGATATGCTGCCTGACCTCCTGCGCTTCCGTTCACTGTCTTTGCCAAAATTCCTCTATACTTTGTCGTAGCATCATCAGAAGGATAGCTCCTATATGATTTCAGCCAGAGAATAATAGTCCCTGTATTTGTCAAATCAAGGCTTTGATCACGTCCAGCATTAATATAATTACCATTACCATTGAAAACATAGTCTCCTCCTATTATGCCTCCCGTCCTGTTCCATGTCGCACCAGTAACAGTACCATTGTTTCCATATCCAGAGTAATCAACTGCAGTATTTGCTTCATTTCCATTCACTCCCTCAAACGGCATATACAATCTGTAGATTGATTCATTGTCCTTGTACCAGTTTGTGATATTGACAACATTGTGCCCATCTGCATCTACAAGATTGTTCCAGTTGCAGGTCAGGTTGCTTGCGATTTTAGGATAGGCCGGTATTATTGTGGGCGCATCCTGTGTAGGGACTGAATTCTGGATAGTGATTGCCTCAGAAGCATATTCTAAAGAATAATCAGTCCCATCATAAGCTCTCACTGTACAGTTCCATGTCTCATTGAATGTGGTGTTGAGATAGCCAAGTGTTGATATGACTGTGTTCACGTCCTTTGACACCCCTGTCTTATTGCCCCAGAGCCAGAGAACAGAATTATTGTACCAATAGTATTCAACATCCAGTGTTGAGTTCTCTGTATCTGTGACTGTTGCATTGCAGTTCAAAGCATTAGTTGTGTTGGCTGTTGTTGGTGAGATTGATATTGATGACACTGATGGCACGCTGTTAGAAACAATTGTCACAGCTGTGGAATTCTTTGTCAATCCATCTGCATACCCGTCGTTCGGTGTGACTTCGCAGATCCATTCTTCATTAAGAGAGGTTTCATTGGAGACAAGTATTGTGGGATTATGGCCGGATAGGCCTGACTGATAATTAGCTTGTATTTGTTCTGGTGAGAGTGAATAATTATAGATTTTGACTTCATCAATTGTACCATTGAAACTATTGCTTGCACCTGTTTGCAGAGTACCAATTGTTATATTTTCACTATCAATCCATGTCTGCGAGGAGGTATCTGTATAATTCAATAAACCTTCATAATATAGTTTGTATGTTGATCCATTCCTTGTTACAACCATATGATGCCATTCATTTAGTGAAGGATCTAATTCTGCACCTGAGAATACATAGTCTGCAGCACTTTCACCCATGTGTAAATAAATCTTACTTCCAGAACTAGAATAATAGAATTCCCAATCCATATCTTCAAATGCTACTCTTTTTGATATGAAAGCTGGAAAAGCTGTATGATCCCATGATTTTGAATAGAACCATAATTCAATTGAGAAATTACTATTGCTTGTACCCACACTACTGGAATCTGGTATTTCTATATATGTAGCTCCTACGCTAAATTCATATGCACCTCCAATCTGGCCTCCTGTTCTATTCCAAGTTGCACTTCCTATAACCATACCATCATTTCCATATCCTGAATAATCTTTTGTATATGTTGAATTAGAACCGCCTTCAAACGGCATATACAATAGAGTGATAGATTCATTGTTCTTATACCACACTGTGATGTTTGTTATATTATCACCATTCGGATCTGTTACGTTGTAGTTGCAGGTGAGGTTCTGGGTTGTCAATGGTGATGCCGGTGAAATCACAGGATAATCAACCCAGGTTGGTGCTGTCGGACCCGGAAGTATTGTCACTGCACTCGAATTCTTTGTTGTCCCATCATCGTATCCGTCATTTGGCGTGACCTCGCAAAGCCACTCATCATTTACTGAGGTTTCATTACTTACAATTATTTGTGGATTATGTCCTGCAAGGCCTGCCAGGTAGTTCTGGTATATCTGGTCTGCTGAAAGGGCTTCATGATAAACCTTGACTTCATCTATCGGGCCATCATGAGATCCCTGAAGTGCATGTCCTAAAAATATATAATCAGCATTTGCCTGATTGGAATGAGTGCTGTCATCCTGGTATGTGCCAATTGCAGT
>JAHIYL010000165.1 GCA_018815145.1 Nanobdellota archaeon
AAATTCATGGGAGAAGGAAAACGGGTTAAATTATTTGGACTATAATGATAATAACAAAGATCCTGATAAGGATTCTTTGACAAATTTTGATGAATATAATCTCACAAAAAGATACGGAAAAAGTACTGATCCCAACAAAGCTGATACTGATGGCGATGATTTTGATGATGGCACGGAAGTCAAAAAAGGGACAAATCCTCTGGATCCCAATGATTTTCCTAAAGAAGAGGTTATTGATCTGGATAAAGATTCAGACAATGACGGGATACCTGATCAAAAAGAGAAAGACTGCAGCTCATATCTGAATCCTCTTAAAGCAGATGCTGACAAGGATTTTGACCAGGATGGACTGACAAACAAGGTAGAGTGCATGAAGACAAATACCAATCCAAAAAAGGCTGACACCGACGGAGATGGGTTTTCAGATGGTGAAGAATACAACAAAGGAACAAGTCCATTGGATCCTAATGATAAGCCAAAAGCTCCAATAATGACACTGCTGCTCTATGGCCTGATACTGATCGGGATTTCAGGTCTGATAGGTATTTTTTTCATAACATTAAAAAAAGGGAGCAAAAAGAAAATTTCATCCAAAATTTCAAAAACAAAGGATACAAAGACGGCTGCTCCCAAAATTGAAGCCATCAATAAACCAACGTCCTCACTGCCAGGCACAAACAATAAAGCAGTTCCAACTCCAAATTTTCCAATATATGATGAAGATAATAGCCATATTATAAATGAAAAACTGCCACCTGAAAAACCAATGCCACAAAAATATGATACCGGTGATCGAATATTTCATAAGAGAAGGCTTGTCAAAATCAAGAAACGAAACAGATTTTTTGATGTCTTTGATGATACGCCGGTGATTGAAAAAAAGGAAAAAATTATTAAGGATAAAAAGTCTGATGTCAATAAAGTAAAAAAGGTTGTACCACCACCCCAATGGACAATTTTTGAGAGGCTAAATAATATTGTCACTGAAAACAAGACATTCCGGAAACTTGAGATTGTGTTGAAAAAAAAACCAGCAACTGATGAAGAATTGGACTCACTTGCAGGAAGAGTAGTAAAAAATAAAACAAAAACCAATGACAAATTAGATAGACTTATAATGAAAAAAGGGAGAAAATGAAAAAAATGCACACCAACAAAAGCCAGATATCAAGTCAGATTTTTGTATATATAATCGCAGTCATAATACTTTCAATAACAGTCCTATTCGGGTTCAAGATGGTTGGATATTTCAAAAAGACAGCAGAAGCCTCAGGGATGAATGACTTCAAGATAGATTTCTCAAATATTGTGAAAGAGATGAGCAATGAATGGGGATCACTTGAAAAAAGAAAGTTCATAATGAATTCAAAGATAACTCATGTATGTATTGGCAACAGCTTTGAAATGGACAGGGATGACAACATCATAACTGACCAGGCCGGCATGGATGAAATTGCAGGCAAGGTCAGTGTGGACAATGCTCTTATTGAAGAACTGATAAAAGACAGCATCTCAAATGGGGTTGCTGACAATGTATTCCTGATAGATAAGACAAAGATTGTCGATTCATATTTTGTTGAGAATATCAAGATATGGGAAAAATTAAAACATGAAGATAGTTCTGATACATACAATTTGTATTTCAACTGCTTTGAAAACAACAATGGTGTAAGACTGCTTTTCTATGCAACCGGAAAATTCGTCAAGATAACTGATAATGATGATTAGAAAACCCATTAAAAAAAAAGGTACAATAGAACTTCAGTTCAACTGGCTTTTTGTCCTCATAGTGGGGGCAATGATTCTTCTCTTTTTTTTTGGATTGATACGGACGCTCTCAAAAAATTCAAAAGAAAGCCTGAATTTTGACATCCTCAGCTATCTGGATGAGATTCTCGCAGGTGTAGGTGTCAGCTCCAATACAGAATACAGCATCAACCTTCCGGGTGCAGTCATCAATATTGACTGTTATTTCATGACGATCGAAGGATCTGATTTTGAAGGAAAATCTGTCGAGAGCAGAGTTGTCTTTGGACCAAACAGGATTTCACGTGAGATGACTACATATACTCTTTTTTGGGGGGCACCATTCAACACAGCTTATTTTCTCTATGTCACCTCATCAAAGAATAAGTATCTTATTGTAGAAGATGCAGATGGCTTTATGCAAAAAGTCCATGACGATGCGTCAAGTGATGACCTATTGCCCCTTAATATCAATATTGAAACATATTCTGATCTGACTGCAATTGAAAATGATTTTGAGAACCAGAATTTCAACAAGATAAAGATAATAACCTTCAGGGAAGTTACACCGGACACCATGACACTCAATCTAAAAAAAATCAAAAACAAGGATGTAAGTGCAATCAGGATAATACCTGACACAAGCATAACAATTGATGAATTTCCCGATGGAACCGGGGCTATTGAGTTCTACACTTTTGACGGAACCGGTTTCACCCTGGATGGTGAAAGCAAATATCTGAACAAGGCATCACTGGCAGGAGCAATATATAGTGAAAACAAGGAGATGTATGACTGCAATATGGACAAGGCATATGAACGGCTAAATAAGATTGCAGAAATACTTCTGAAAAAAACTGCAACGCTCCTAACTGAAGATGTCAACACAAATCAATGTGACACTGATCCCAGTCCTCAACATAATTATAATAGAATCAATGCAATTTTAGAGGATTTGACAGATCCACTAATTAGTGTCAATCCTATTGACATATATTCAAAAGAACAGGAACTGAATGAAAAAAACAAGAAGCTACAGGCTCAATCCTGCCCTATCATATACTAATGGCAATAAAATGAAAAAAAAATCACAGCTCCAGATAATGCAGTCAACCATGATATTGCTCCTGGTATTTGTATTGTTTGCCATTGGTCTGATCTTCTTTTTTTCCTACCAAAGCTCAAAGATGAAAGAAAAGGAAGCAGAATACGCTGACCTTGAGATGATCAAAAAGAGCCAGACACTGAATTTTTTTCCTGAGCTCCAATGCAGCTTTGACAACATTGTTGACCCAGATTGCTTTGACATGGAAAAGATTGAATCGTTCATAGGTTATGATGAAGATTACTACTATCGACGTCTGCTCGGCAATGTTAAGATTGTGATTCTCAAATTTGACATGGAAAACAATGCCTGGTTTACAGGACCGGATGACCTTCATCCAGGGATTGATTGGGATGGAGAAAAGGGATTCCCTATATACAATAATGAAAAAGAGGATGGTAAATATACAAAGATGAAATCAGTCAATCTGCCAATCTCATTATATGAACCAAAGACTGACAGGTATTATTTTGGGATGATAAAATACCAGGTATTCAGATGAAAAAAAAATCACAGATGGAGATATTTGGATTTGTAATAATTGTGATCCTGGTGACCATGGGTCTGATTTTCATGATAACGTCTAAATTCAAGAAAGAGAAGAGCACCAGCGAAAGCTATCTTTCAACAGATGTTGGGCAGAACCTGCTGAACTCAATGCTCAAGACAAATACAATATCAAAGCTCACTCTTGCTGACTGCATCAGGGATATTGTAGAGACTGACAATAAATGCACAGCAGAAGGAATTGATTCATCAAGAACATATGTCAAGAGCAAGATAGAGAGTGTGCTGGATAAGACGATGAAAGAATGGGGCAAAAATTATAAGTTCTCTATCACCCAGAACATGGGTGGGAGTCAGGTTGAAATAAAATCAGCAGATGATGGTATATCTCTTGATCCGATTGAGGGTAACGATGGCTGTCTGCCTCTGGATGAAAGAGAAGCTCCAGGTATCCAGTTCCTTCCGGCAACACCTACCATAGTAGTTAAGTTAGAGATCTGCAAATGACAACTCATCACCGACAGAAATTCCTTTTTCTTTGATTATACCAAACGGAAGCTCAACAACATAACTTGCTTTTTTTTTGGGAGTATATAATGCGAAAGGTCTGAAGTTTTCTTTGATTTCAACCGCTATCCTATCCTTATCCAAAAAAAGCACATCAATAGGAAAAAATACAAAAAACATATGAAGACCAACTATTGTCGGCTTTTCAAAGAAAAATATCAGGCATGAATCCACTATTTTTTTTGAGAACATCAATCCCTTTGTCTTTGACAATATTGTCTTACACAATATTACTTGCTCCACAATCTGGATTTTTCTGGTCTTGTCAAATAGCATTTTTATCTTGGTTCCATTTTAGCAGTCACTTGTATTAAGAAGATTTACCTCATATTGTTCAGCATGGCCTTCATCTATCCTGAACCATGTTGGCATATTCAACACTTCACAATAATCAGCAGTCGTCAAGTTGCTGAAATAAAGATAATCTATAACTGTTTTGTTCCTGACTGCAATACCTTGTTTCTGGAAATTATCCAGATTGACCATGCTCTCAATTCCCAATGTTGAATCTGAAAGGTTCCCGGAAAACCTCATCAGAAAGCTTGGGCTGGAATTTGATGCAATATATTGTGAATTATCTAGGTGATAAATGAGATTTGTAGTGTCAAGAGTACTGTCATCGACAAAATCAGATGAATTTGACTGGAAAATCAAGTTTGAGATCTTGTCATTAGTAAATACAGTGTAGACTGGATCTTCAAATCCGACTATGCTTATTGTTTTAGTGTAAGTCTTTACATATTCCCATGAAGCTAGATCTTTTTTATCCACTATCTCAAAACTAATTGTGATGTATATCTGGACAGCCCATGGTGTTTCCATCTGAAGCGAGACATCAACAGGTTCTGGAGTAATCATGATATTCAACATTTCAGCTTCCTCATTAATCCTGGCTACCCAGGAAGCAAAGTCCGCTCCTTCACCCTCCTGTTTCATAATATCAATTGTTGTTCCATTTGCAGTGCCATTTAAAAATATCTCTGAAAACACAGCATCAACATCTTCAATGAAACCCTGTTTAAGCCTTGCATATTTCTGAAGACTCAATAGAGCTCTATATCCTCCAATGTACATCTCCCTATCAAGATCACTTTCCATGTCTTCAATAAAATTGTTCATCGCGCGGACTCTTGAAGAGACAACAATGCTTTTTTCCCTATATCTTAAAGAATTGCCAGATGAGACTATAACCATTATCAATATGACTACAAATACAGAAATGAATGTGTACACCATTCCATTTTTACCAGAAGGTATTATTTCCATACTCTTACCTCTGTTATCGCAGGTCCCCAAGGATAAGGGATTTTGCCTACTGAAAGCGCTCCTATTACAAAATTCTTTTCTTCAAGATCAACAAAAATCCTACCATTATCATCAAGATCAAGAAAATCAAGAAGCCTGTAAACAGCGTCATCATATGTATCATTCTTGTCATACGAAGCAGGAAGCGGATTTTTGTAATCGCAGTGTTTGGTGCCTAAATAATCTGAAGGGACATAGACTGTTGTGTTTTTGCCATTCTCAAACTCTATGTACCACTCACAGCCTTCAGCATTCTCCAAGACATCACTATACGAGACACTCGACTTCAAGAGAGCAGAATAAATAAAAGTATTGTTGTGTGAACAGCCTGTAAAATTTTCATAGCTGTCTCCAGTCCTTATTGAAAAACTATTACCTCCAGAAGATAGGGTTGATGAGGGAATATTGATGACAAAAGGATCGCCAAGAGTTGTGTAATCCCTATTGAAATCACTCAGATTATAAATAAGCTGTCCATTGACAATGAGTTCATCAGTCCAGTGTTCAGCAGAATATGATGTCAATTTTGCGTCACTGATCCTAATATCCTGTGGTATTGTGACATTGAATGAGCAGTTATCAAAGTTGGATTTCTCGACAATGACGGCAATCTCACCAAATTCTGGCGGTTCAGAAACAGGAGTATAATTCATGGCAATATATGAATCTCCATAAAGTATGCTGGACTGGATATCCCCTTCCCCCTCTATCTCAATTGTCTGTGAATGCCTGCTTGTTGAGATAATGCTGGAAGCCACATCCTGATAAAATTCCTGCAGGACAGTGATATTGTCACTTTTAGCAAAAAGTCCATCCCCACATTCTGCAATGCTCAGAAGTGTCGATTCTTCAGCCTCATCACTGTATCCCACAGCATAAACTGTGATTCCGTAATCCTCTTTTGCAGAACATGCTGCAGCTATAGCATCAGATCCTGCCTGAGAAGTACTATACTGGTGAGGAGTGCATTCATAGTTAGCTTCACCATCACTCATCACCATCATGGCAAAATCCTTAGAGCTGTTCAGGATTGCTAGTTCCAGATCAAATTTGGCAGCATCATCAGTATTGATCAATTCAACTGCAATCACATTGTCACCATTCTTAAAAGCATCTGCAGCAATGTTTTTGCCTCTCATATTCCAATACTCTGCCAAACCATAATCTGTTGCTGCAACAAAAGCACCATTGATGTACACTTTAGCATAATCATCTGATAACACATTCATGACTCCTTTTCCAACCTGTGTAGTATCAGAAATTGTAAAATGTTTCCTGAAATAATAGTGATTTGTCTTGTTTGTGAATTTTAATTCAATATTATCAAATCTCCACCAGCCATATTCACCATTGCTTGATGCCAGAAGTTTCCCTCCAATCTCAAAATAATAATTGCCCGGACCCTCAATAGAGGAAGAGATGTCTTCCATATAGGATCCTGAAAAATCATTGTCAGGATTCTCAGTTGTTGCAACCTCATTATCTGTATCACTTCCATCATGACCTGAATCCAGGTTTTCACCAAGATAAATTTGACCTGACGTCGGACTTGTCCATCTGGCTTTTACCCACACTTGGTCATCATTCTCAAATACATTATAGCTGACATCATCCCACTCATAGTCAAAAGACAATATCGCCATACCATTTGCATTCATGATATCATACATCCCCTGTGTTATATCAAGTTCTATACCATATGAACCTGAACAGTCATAATCTGAACAACTGTTGCCTGAGCCGCCATCATTGTTGTCAAGTTCAAGTTTTCCTCCAGACACACCATTGTAGTCAATATTATCATCAAATCCATATTGTCCTGTTCCATCTTGCGAGTCCCAGTCCCAACCATCATCTGAACCACCTAGACCATAAGTATTTGCTGTAAAATTCAATGTGCTGCCTGAAAAATCAAGCGGTGGCCCAGATACATCAGACATGTGCTCCCAGAAATCTGCATATTTAGTTGTTGGATCAGGTTCTGTGATCACCAACTGGATATTATCAAACCTCCACCAGCCATATTCACCGCTATCACCTGCAAGCAGCTTACCACCCACTGCCAAATAATATGTACCAGCACCTTCTATCCATGATGTAATTTCTTGTGAATGAGTGCCTGAAATATCATTGTCAGGATTATCACCTGAGTCAATCTCCAATGTCAAATCTCCTCCCTGGGAAGATTGCTCGCTGCCCAAGTAATGGATACCTGTCAAAGGACTTTCCCAGTATGCCTTGATCCATACTTCATCTGAACTGCCAAATGGATTCCCTCCTGTGTCATCCCAGTTGTAATCAAAGGAGACTGTAGCAATTCCTCCGTTCTGGAGAGCATTGTAAAGCACAGATGTGATCTCCACTGCAATACCATATCCTCCGGAACAGTCAAAACCAGAACAACTGTTTCCACTTCCGCCATAGTTGTTGTCAAATTCGATCCTTCCATTCACAACGCCATTATAATCAATGTCGTCATCATATGAAAAAGTCCCTGTCCCATCATGCGAGTCCCAATCCCAACCATCATCGCCTCCTGATATACTAAAAGTGTTTGCTGTAGAGTTAAGGATATTTGAAGAAAAATCATTTGGAGCTCCTGATGTATCAAGATAATGTTCCCAAAGATTGGCATATCGCATTATGGTGCCTCCAAGATCGCTTCCAATCTCTGTCACAACAATAGGTGAATATATCTGGCTGTTTGTTGCACCTAAAATTGCTGTCCCTCCACTTGACCAGTCTGATTCATTTTCATATGAAAGCGCATACCATGCGTCTCCCTCTGAATCTATCGGAGGAATACCAAAAAAATAATCTGTTGTGTATAGCCAGTCTGCACCGCTTTGAATAATTTCGGTCCGGGTTATATTCTCAGTCAATACTGAAACAGCACTATTGATTCCGCAACAGATGCAGGTGTATCCACTAGCACTATAACCTGATTCAGGGCTGGCAATCCCTATTGTTGAATCAATCCCAACAAGATCTGTTGTCGGATAGATTGTATCTGAATCAATAGTGCTTGTGCTGTATGAAACAAGACCTACCTTATTTCCAGTTATATTCAAAATGTTTCTGGCAAAATCCTTGTCAAGGCACTTAGCAACACTTAGTCTTGTAGTTGTGGACAGATTATAGCTTAAGTCATCGCAATTTCTCGATGTACCTGTGCTTCCGCTACCCATCTGATCATCCATGCTTCCTGAAACATCTGTGATTATTACAACATCTGCATTACCTTCAAATACAAGACCAAATGTAACATTCTCAAAACCCATTCGTATCGGAACTGTCTTAAGATAAAGGTCAGCGTATGAAATAATGGCAGATATGTTTTGATGATATAGAGTAATATTGCCTTCTCCAGTCAGATTATTTAGAGTTAGGAGAGTTCTGTTACCGACGGTCAGATACAGAGTGTTATTTGAATTATTCAAAGATGAATTAGCAAAATAGTGAATATATACCTGCATTTGATCTAGTGAACCTGGAACATAATAAGATGAATATAAGTTTATAATGCCATTTATCTCAGGAAAATAATAGGTGTGGGAATCATAGTCTGACTCAAAAAGCATTTCATTGGTCAGATATGTTACGCGGATGAATCCGCCTCCTAAATATGCATTGTCCAGATTATTGAAAAAAGATATGGAAAAATTATTTTTTGCAGAAGGGACAAGAGAAGAATTGCAGGAAGATATATCCCAGGAATCAGCACTCATTGTCTCAGATCCTGCAATAAAAGTTCCAAGGCACTTATCGCCATTGATAAACAACTCAAAATCTCTTCCTGCATCAATTTCCACATAGAGCTCAGTGAATGATGCATTTGCAGGTATATTATCTATGAATCCGGTTATGTTTCCCTGACCTACAAATCCTCCGAAATAAAGATAGGATGAGAATGTCTTTTCATTTATACCTTCTAGGAACACTTTTGACGTCGAACCTTTCAATGGTTTGAATTTTTCAAATCCTGAAACCATTCTCCTGTACGAGATGATATCATCCTGCCTGCCTGATTGAGATGCATTAATAAGTATTGTCTCATCGTTGACCAATAATTCAAAGCCAAATTTTTCTGGGACCAGTTTTTTTGTCACAATCAGAGTCAAATTCGTTGCCAGTTCACTCTGGTTAAGGACATAAAACTCCCCTATCTGCTCAATTATTGAATTATTCTGGTTTGGTATGTTTCCCTTTTCAATAAGTGAACGAACATAACTGTCATTTATCTCACTTATTTTAATATTTGCTAGTGAATCGATAATATCCTGTGAATGGTAGTTCATCTGGATGGAACTGTCTTCCTGCTCTACAAAAAAGGTTAGAGCAAGCACAAGCGCCAGAACTATGATTATTGAAGCAAACATAGCATCAATAGTGAAAAATATCCCTCTTTTCATGCTATTATGCGTCATCGGTCCTTTCATTTCCAAATCACTAGCCTCATCTCAATGATTTCAGCTGTTTTGTTTTCCTCCTCACCCTTTTTCAGTACCAGATATCTTGACACTGTCAAGAGCTCATCTGGATTTTGTAAATAAACTGATTCTTCGTCAACTCCCGGCTTACCAATGTAACTTGAAGCAAGGTCAAGCGTGTTGTTGCTGATATCCTTAAAAAAAATAATAAAATCATACTTTGTACCTAAAAGAGATTTTGTTGCTTCAAAATTTGTATCTGTCATATTAGAAAAATGGTCAAGTTTAGTGATATTTAATTCATTGTTCCCATTTGTCAATCCTATCTTGACCACATCATCTGCATCCCAGTACACTGGAATTCCCTCCGTCATGAGTGAATCAGATATATACTTTGAGACAAATGCCATCTCATCAATATCTGATCTTGCAAGAATGAAATTTTCAGTAGTAAGTTTTAAAGCAAGAAGAAAAATCAGCAAAAATATTGCCAATCCTAAGATGAAATCAGAATACCATACCTGTGCTTTATTTGATTTAGGAAATGATGTCATTTTAGCAGTTTATACACACAGTCCCGTTCTCATTTTGTATCAGATTGTTTCCCTTGACAACAAAACCAATCGTGTCCGGAATCCTGAAATAATTGATTCCTCTCGAATAATTGAGTTTAAGACTTTTTTCATCATTTGTTATATCAAAAATAATGCCTTCAATCTTTACAGGGATAACAAATTCTCTTCTGTATCCCAGATTTGCTTCACTTGCCATGATAAACTCATTCTGTATGCTTAATCCAAAATCCTCAATTATTAATTTTTTTTTCTCATCCACATTTCTTCCTATGAGTTCACTTATGATACCAATAAATGTTATCATAACTGCGAGGGCAAGCCCTATCATGATGATGAATTCCATACTGACCTGAGACCTTCTTGATCCTGCTGCCTGCCCAATCATCCGCCTATTGATACATAATCACCTGCTGCCTGAATTGTAATATAATGTATTCCGGAATAAGTGGCAACTGTACCTGTGATATTCACAAGCGAAGTAAAGGGTATTTCCTGTAGAAGGTTATCATTGTTACGATAGTAGAATACAAATTCCCTATTGTCTATAGTGATATCTTCAATGTGGTCAGGAAACATGACTTTTAAGGTGGTCTTTGATGGCTCACCCAGATAATAGATGGATTCTACTTTGTCAATGATTCTAGTCCCAATATTAAGTATCTGATTCACATTAAGGTTATCCCTTGTCTGCCCAGACTGGATTTGGAACACTATAATTAGGGGTACAAGCATTGTGAAGGCAAATCCAAAAATCATCAAGAACTCCATACTGACCTGACACCTCTTTTTTGACATGGTATTTAATACTCCTCTTGAATTTATAAATTTAACTGGAAAAAATCGAGTGTTTTTGCATAAGCAAAACATATAAATAGGTATGATTATTTAATTGTTAGAATATAGATGAATATTGCTTGGAAACAAACAACAGATGGTGATAAAAATCAATCAACATGAAATTAATCAAGACCTTGATTCTTACATAAGTGATAGGGTTGATCCAAAAGATCGGAAAAGAACAATAAAAAAAGACTATGTATCTGACTCAAGCTTTGAACAGGAAGATTTTGAATTCTACGAACCAAAAGAACCATTCTACAGAAAAATCTTTAATCTATTCGGCAGGAAAAAAACTGAAATAATCAGAGAAATAGATGAATTTGAAGAAGAAGTGGAAAAAGATATTGAAGAGGCCACTGACGACATGGATGAATTTGAAGAAGAAGAGACTATTGCAGCAAATAAACCAGGATTCTTTCAAAAACTCATCAGGCTCTTCAGGTTTTCATATGATGAATATGATGCTCCATCGGATGAAGAAGAGGCAATATATGATGAATTGGATCAAAAGAACTTTGAACTTCCGGATGATGTGAAAGAGATAATCAAGATCCAACACAAGTGGATCCAAAAATTGGCTCCTGACAAGAAAAAAGAGTTCAAAGAATCTATGGATTTTGAAAAATACAAGGATATGCTCTCTAAATACAATCTTATAAAATAGATCTTCATATAATTTCTTTTGTTTCTAATTATTCACTTTCTCATAAAAGAAGAAAAGTTCCAATATCAGGAAGAGTGTAAGAAGGATTCCAAGTTTTGTAATGCCTGTAAATTCTACAATTGCAAGTTTTGATACAGCATTTCCAGTCAACATATTTCCTTCGCTTGCTGCTGCTGATATTGTATCATAAATTGCCTTGTATCCCTTCAATGCAAGTGTTTTTTCATCCGCAAGTATCTGAATCCCAACTTTTGATTCTGAAACCATGTCGTAGATTGCTCTTTCAAAATCATCAGATTCAACTAATTGAAAAAGAATATCTTTTGATGCAGTCAGCCTGATATCCGGTTTGACTGCCTCTCCTTTTTCAGTCTTTGTTATTCCATCGATTACCATGACTGTAAATATTTCTTTTGTATCAGAGACAATGAATTCAATTTCAGGAATATTACCTGTCGCTGGATCACTATGGAGCTTATATGCACCGAGTTCATTGGAGACATAGTCAATCACTTCTTCCTTCACTTCAATAACTTTAGAGTTTTTGTCCATCTCTGTTATTTCAGGTTTTTCAAGAATCGGCTTTTTAGCTGTCGCACTCGATAGGACAAAATAGTAAAAAATCACTCCCAGAACCAAAATTATTGTCAACACTGCAATAATAACCAATATCCTTTTCTTCATACCAATATATTAATTAGTATACTGATATTTAAAGTTTTCTAATTATAAACAGATAAAATCAAAAAATTCCCAACAAGAATCCATATCACAAAGTTTTGGCAGAAAGTGACCTACCCACACCCTAAAGGGTGGGGTTTGCGGCCACTTTCTAAACCGCCAAAACTTTGGGATACAAGGAGTCCAAAGACTCCTGTACAGAAGCGTGAAATCGCTTCTTGTACCAAAGTCGAGACTGTATCCACGGGCTAAAGCCCCTGGTTTTAGTCTCGACTCTTACGTATAAAAAAAATGAAAAAATCCTTATTTTTTCAGATGGACTGTCTGAGTAGGATAGGGCAATCCTATTTTGGCCTGTTCAAATTTTTCCTTGATCTCTGAATTCACAAGATCCTTGATTTCTCTCACCTTCCCGCTGTTGTTGGTATTGATTGTATATCTAACATCCAAGTCATAGGAAAAATTTCCAAACCCTGTGAAATTGACTGATGCAGAATCCTTTTTCACCACGTCATGCCTTTCAATCGCCTTTAATATTATGTCTTTTGCTTTTTTCATCTGCGCATTTGTTGTAGCACAATCAAGCCCAAGTGTAAAGCTCACAAGCCTATGATTGTATGTTTTGTAATTTATCGTCGGCTTTTCTGCTACAACACTATTAGGTATGGTGATGAATTCGCCATTGCCTGTCTTGAGTCTTGTGCTCCTCAGACCAATCTCAACAACTTCTCCTGAATGGCCTCCTGCCTCTATCCATTGTCCAAGCTTGAAGGGCTTATCAAGGATAATTGTAAGGCCGCCGAATATGTTGGCAAGCATGTCCTTTGCTGCAAATGCAAACGCAAGGCCTCCGATGCCTAGACCTGCCAGGATTGATGATACATTATAGCCCAGGTTGCTGAGAATCATTATGAATGACAAAGATACTATTATCACTTTTACCATATTCCTTATAAGCGGCATAAGCTGATCATCAAGGTCTGTCTCTGTCTTGCTGACTGCAGGCATTGCATACTTGACAATCAGAGTGTCAATGAATTTTAGGAAAAACCATGCAAATGCTACTGTCACAAAGGTTTTTGTGATGCCTCCAAAAGCTTTGGCGGCTGCATCAGATAGTGTCAACTGGTTGGCACCCAGGCTGAATGCTATTACAACAATCAAAAAGACCAAGGGTTCTTCTATGATGTCGACAAAAATATCATCAAGTTGGGTCTTTGTTTTTTTTGCAATTTTTTTAATTATTTTTGTTGTGATATAATACAGTATCTTGCCTAATATCACTCCTACAAAGAGGATTCCAAAGAATATCAGGTATTGCAGGACTGTGTTTCCAAAATAAAGCTTATTGAATATATCTGGTAATATTATCATTATCTCACCCTCGGTATGTGTTTATTGGTTTGTAAAATTCAATTTACTTTAATATTTTTCGAAAAGAAATGATAAAACACCAATTCAATGATAAAATTTCAACAATTCTAAAGAGTTCCAATTCTAAAAATCCACCGGTCAGAGAGCCGATGGGATTTTGCTGTTTTGCAGCTCTGTTAACCCGCCGGACCGGTAGATTTAAGTGCTCAACGTTTTCCTGATTATGAACAGCTTGGGCTTTGCCATCAGTCATAGACATGATGGAAAACCTTGACATTTTACATTCTTTTTTTCTGTTTTAAAATACAATAATTTTATACTTTCCTATTGGTGTAGCTCAATAGCATAAAATTTAAATATTATAACAATATGATTAATCAGGTATGAAAAAAAGAATATTGTTTCAAAAAAATATGCAGCGGAAATTTTTAGAAGATTCAATTAACGCATTAAACCTAAACTGGAATGAATTGTCAGAAAAATTGAAGATTATCCATAGCACTCTATCAAAAACATATAGGTTTGAAAAATCAAGACTTCCATATCCAATAGTAAAGAAAATTTGTCGATTAACCAATCAACATCCAAATGAAATATTATTAGAATACAACGGCAAAATCACAAATGACGGAATAATCAAACCAAGAAAAGTAATTGGTGAAAAAAGGAAAAAATTAGAAGAAATAAACATATTATTCACTCAAAAAGCATATGACATCTCCCTAAATAACATTTCGTTTAGTAAAGCTGACAAAAAAAAAGGAATAATACTGCCAACAAAAATTTCACCCTTACTCGCAGAAGAAATTGGTATGCATTTAGGAGACGGATATTTATCTGTCTCCAAATATGAATATAGGCTGAAAGGAAACAAACAAGATGAAAAAGAATATTATGATCATTTCATAAAAAAATTATTCAAAGAATTATATAATCTCAATGTAAATCTCAAAGAATATGATTCCACATATGGCTTTGAAATTAACTCAAAAGCAATTCATCAATTCAAATCTAAAGTGCTAAAAATTAAAACTGGAAAAAAAGATAATATAGGTATTCCTGAGATACTAAAGATAAATGATAAAATTATTTTAAGTTCTCTACTAAGAGGAATTTTTGATACCGACGGAAATATTTATTTTTTATCAAGATATGGATACAAGAATTATTATCCACGAATCTCAATAGGTCAAAAATCAGAAAAACTTATAAAAGACATAAATTTCATTCTCAAAATGTTTGGGTTCAATCCCAGTATTCATGTAGGAACAGATTTTTCATCGATTTGTCTATATGGGTATAGTTCCCTAAAAAAATACATGGAAGAAATTGGTTTTAAAAATCCAAAACATATTAAAAAAGTGAACCTGTGGATAAAATCATATCCAAATTTATGGCGATAGTGGTGTAACCTGGCAGCACTGAGGACACTAATTGAATTAGCCTCATTGTGGATTGCCAAAAGCAGATATCCTCTAGTCCGGATTCAAATTCCGGCTATCGCCCCATTTTATCATATTTTATTTAAAAAAAAATTTAAATAATACTATGCTATTTATACTATTATTTTTAGTGAGGGATTAAAATCAAATCAAAAAAATCTCAACTGACATTTTTTGTTATTGCCGCGCTTATCTTAGCCACGATCACCGGAATATATCTTACATCCACTGCCAGGCAAAAGGAACGTTCATTTGAATCAGAAGGCAATTTGGCAATGCAGGCATCATATGACTCCATTGATAATTTTATTACCGGCTGCGTCAGGAAAGTAGCTGACGAAGCCATCCGAGAATACGGGCTTGACGACAGCAAAAGCATCTTTTTAGAAGGTTACATTAAGGCAGGATTGCCATTATGCTTCGACGGTTTTAGGGTCTTCACAGAGCTAGGTTTCACTGTAACTGCCGGCCAACTCACTGTTTACTCAAAGATTACAGAGAACGCTGTGGTAGTGGATATTAAGTATCCGGTGGTCCTGGAAAGGCAGGATCAAAAATACAATTTCGAAGAGAAATCATATGTAGTCCGACGGACAACTTCTGTGGATTTTGTGCAGAACAGTCTATACACAACAACTTTGACATCTCAAAATGGCAATATGGTTATAAAGATCCCGTCTGGAACATCAGCAACCTTGAATGGCGAACAGGTCAGCCAACTCGGAATCAAGCTCATAGACAAGCATTTCGACGGGCTAGTGAATAGTGTTGTTGCTGGAAATATTGTCTATGATGCTTTACCCGATGGAATAAAATTTTACCAGCCTGTAGATATATCCATTGATGTTAGGGCAAAGGATTATGCCCTTTATGTCAGTCAAAATTCGTTAAGCATTGGATGGTGGGACGAAAATTATAGATTATGGAAGAGTCTTGATACAACAGTAAAAGATGGGATTGCAACAGCCAAAATAGACCATTTCACTAAGTTTACCATAGTGATATACTGTGATGGGGATTCTACACAAGAGATAATTGACCTTCCTAATCTTTTCAAGCAGAAATACAGCTACATAACTCAGTATACTGATGGAGACAACACTTACTATACTTTTGATGCAGAGGATACAGTGTGTGATAAAGATGAAATATGGAAAATTGACGAAGAAGCGATAGTCCCCACTGAAAAGGAATTCAGGAAGATAGTGAGAGGAGAGTATCCAATGCTCGGCCCGACTGTGCAGGAATTGCCAGGAGAACTTTATCAATTTGGAATAGATATGTTTCAATGTGACGAATCAGCAGTAGTGAATACATATTGCTGCTGTAATGATGATGGTTGCCTGGATGGCCCTATGTCAGAACAGGAATGCTGGTCAAATGGAGATGAATATTATACAATAGATGATCCCGGTGCATATAATGATGAACAGATCCAGTTATATATTCAGCAAAAAGGGTTTCTAAATTATGACATCCTGACAGATACAGAAAAAGAGGAGCTTAAACCTTGCAGTGATTCATACCAACCCGATGAGAGGAAAATATTCGGTTATGATACCAGGGAATGCATAAGCGGAATCACCAGGCCGGGAAGCGACCCGGAACCCGGAATCCTTACAATAGAATTCAGTGGTGACGGGAGTGGCTGCATAGATGAAAATGATCCTGGCTACATAAGGCCGACTTTCAATGGTGTGCCTGACTCATCAGGGAAATGCTCCATATTTAATACTCCTGAGACCTTTCCGACGGAAACTGATGGAATACAGGCCTCCAGTATAAGGATTGAGAAAGTTGAGGATCATGCCGCAATCGTGATTGAGTATGCAACATCAGAATTCGATGACAAGAGTTATTGTTCAAGATGCAGTGGACAGGTAATCCTCAATGGAGAAATGGGAGCAGGCATTGTTGCACAGGGATACTTGATGTGCAATACTGAAGACACTAACCTGATTGTGGACGGCGAATGCAAGAAATGCGAGGATAAGAATGGGCTTTATGTTGCATCTGGTTTCGCTGAAAGAACCGACTGCACCTGCACAAGGCAGAACGAGGGCCTGGTTTTCTGTGATTCAATGACAGCATGCCATGAAAATAAGCTCACTGACTGGAGAGATCTCAATTATGCACCTGGCTTTAGTGCAGACTTGCTGCAGATGAATTGTGACTTGTGCAGGCAGGAGTCAGGATTATATTTCTGTGCAGTGCATGGCTTATTTGCGGAGAATGAAGCAGAATGAAAGAGACAATTTATCCGGCAATGCTCTTAATTCTGATAGCATGTGTCGCAGCATCTGGCTTTGAAGCCAATGTCTATGTCGTGGGGTTAAATTCACCTCTGGATGCAAAGGATTGCGGAATGAAATGCAAACTATATGATTTTAAACATGGACAATTATTCTATTGCCCTGAGGCAAATGTAGATATAGGCTGCCTTGGAAAGATTAAGCCTCATGGATGCCCATCCGGCCCTGGCAACCTATGTAACAAATTTGCCGAGTACCTAAACAAGTGCATGACGGACCCAAACAGGCCGGACAAATCATTACAGTCTTGTAAAGATTATGCTAATTCACAGCTTGTAGCTCTTGCAACACCACAGCAATCAGCTACTTGCCAAACATATGCTCAGTATGGAACCAGTGTCAATCTTGGAGCTTATTGCGGGGATTTTCTGCCTGCAGATGCCTTTGAATATGCTGATGCTCAACAAAAATTTAATTCATTTTGCACAAATTTTGTTGGACAAAAAGCAATTGACTGCAAACCTTGGATGCAGATGACTTGCCAGGTGGTTTTTGACTGTATCAATAATCCTTGCCCCTTCTGCTCACCTACCAACACCAAAGAAGGAAGATTTGTATCTTCCTACTGCACAACATGCACTTTTCCTGATGTTGAAGCCGCCAATCCTGAATTGCATACAAAGCCTGCAGGATATGAATTTATTGCTGGGTATCATGATGCTGGAACCTGCTTAAGTGATGCGGAAATTGAATATCCTGAAGCAGGAAAAAGATGTTATCCAAACTGCCTGAGCGGGCAATGCTGCTCCAAAAAAGGAGGTGACTGTACATGCAGTTGTGATACTCAAAGACCAGTCCACATCGGCAAATGGTGCTGCTTAAACCCAACTAAAGGCACACTACCATAAGCACACAAATTTGATATCTTCTTCTGGGAGTCCTTCACAGAGAAGCAATTTAAAAACAGGACCCAGGACATATGGCTTTTGGTTATTAATGCAAAAAAAAGCGAACCTGAACATAAAACTTGTCCCATAAAAATTGGATTACTGCAATGGAAAATTCAGCCAAATAATCCTCTTTAAATGCATTTATGACCCAAGTTTGACAGTTAATTAGAAAAGTGTTCTTAAATTGTTTGAGTTTGCAATGAAACAAACAAAATTAAGAACAAATAAAATAATTGTAAACAAGAATATAAGCTTTCCTATTGGAACAGTTTTAGCAGTCAAAAAATATAGCGAAAAATTAGATTTTGAGTATATATTCAGCAAATTTAAACAACGTGGGATTCCGCTCAAAGGTTTAATTGAAGCTTTAATTTCTTATAAATTATCTGAAAATCTTAGTCTTACACGAGGTAGTGATTGGATTAATAGAATTGAAGTTCTTAATGAATTTGATATTGAGTCTTTTGAACAAAAGACTTTATACCGTGCTATTGAAACAGTTGGTGCCAATTATCAAGAAATAATTCTTGATTTACAAGACATTCTTTTTTCTCAGTATAATTTTGAACATACAGATATAAATATGGATTGGAGCAGTCTTATTCTTTGGGGAATAAAAGCAAGTATAGGTAGGTATGGATATAGCCGAGATCATCGTCCTGATAAGAAACAAATAACTTTTGGAGTTACTGAACTTAGAAAACCAATTAATATCCCAATTGGTTTAACAATTGACAAAGGTAATGTTAATGATCAAAAACATTTTCAGACAACATTTAATCAAGTAAGTGGTTGTTTGAAAACAAATTCTCTGGCAATTTTTGACAAAGGTGCCAATAGTAAAGAAAATCTTAATTCAGTTATTGTTGCAAAAATGCAGTTTCTTACTGCTAAGAAATTGAATAAAAGTGATGATAAAATAATAAAACAATTCTGTAAAATGAAACCAGAATTAATTGATTCAGAAAAAGGTATTTATGGTATTAAAAAACAATATCCAAAAAGAACAAATTATTTGTTCTTTTCAAAAAAACTACAACAGGAAAATATTGCCAGTGCTTTACGAAAAGCAGAGCGTCAATTAAAAGAAGCAAAAGAAATCGAATCTGCAAGTCTCAAAGGCAAAGCATTACCTAAAAGATTTCAAGTGAATAATATTTTAGTTAGCGCAACAATTGAATATCAGACAAAATTAAAAAATATGTCTGATGAACAAGCATTTGAGCTTGTAAAAAATGCAACAATAACTGGCAGAGAAGGATTTTTTTGTCTTATGAGTAGCGAGAATTTGACACTTAAAGAAGCATTTATTCTCTATCGTGAAAAAGATTCAGTAGAAAAAATAATGCATTCTTTGAAAAATGAAATTAATATCAAACCACTGCGTGTCTGGTCGGATAATAGTATTTATGGTGCTTTGTTAGTTGGATATTTAGCTCATTTAATCATATCGTTAATACGATATGATGAACAAGAATTGAAAAAGTTTTCCACAAAATTCATCAAAATTAGCTTATCTAATTTGACAGTTACGGTTGAAAAATACAAAAACAACCAAAAAAGAAGAATTTATTCAAATTTTGACCTCATAAATGAATTAATTTGTTTACAAAATCAAGCAATTACTTAGAAAAATAGCAATAATTTGGTGAAAAATCACCAACTGTCAAATAGAAAAATGGGTTAAAATAGTTAGCAAACTGTCAAACTTGGGTTAT
>JAHIYL010000018.1 GCA_018815145.1 Nanobdellota archaeon
ATAATAGAAAAAATAATTAATATAAAATTTTGGGGTGAATCCTTATCGAAAAACCTATCTATGAAAGTTTTGGTTATGTTCTTCCAAAGATTTAAATATAAGGTATTGATACCATAATATTATGGTGTTATTAACATGAAAAGCAAAGATGTTCAGGTGATACAATTTCTAATTGAAAATATGAATGTGGAATTGAATATCAGAGATATCTCTAAAAGTATGAAGATTGATTATAAGAATGTCCATTCTATTGTGAAAAGGCTTGAAAAAGAATCACTTGTCAGGTTAGAGTCTTTTGGAAATTCAAGAAGAATCAAACTGATTTTAAATCTGCACCCTTTGATTTTTGAAGCAGAATACAACAGAAAAAAGGATTTTTTAAAATCCAAAGATATGGAAGTGATGCTTGATGATTTCAAAAGAGCAATCAAATCAAAATATTACGTGCTCCTTTTATTTGGTTCTTTTGCAAAAAATACACAGTCAAAAAAATCAGATATTGATCTTATGTTCATAGTTCCAGCCGGAAAAGAAGAAATATTTGAAAAAGATATAAGAAGAGTTGTAAGGTCGCTTCCTTTACCTATACATCCATCAGTATTTTCTGAAATCCAATTTTATGATATGAAGGATTCTAAAGAGCCAAATGTAGTTCATGAGGCAATAAAAAACAATATAATCTTATATGGAACAGAGACCTATTATGAGTTGATGAGTTGAATCAATAAAAAAAGCAAAAGCAAATACTTCTCTAAAAAGAGCAAGTGAATTTATTTTTGAGATGAAAAAGTTGATTAAACAAGAATCTGAGCAAAAATCATAAATTTTAGAGGTGAATCACAATCGAAAAACCAATCTATGAAAGTCAGGGTCGAGCGCCTAGTCCAGGCAGTCCGCGAAAAAGTTCAAAATATAATTCAGAGATGAGCTCACATAACAGTTCCAAGCAGCCAACTTCAGAAATGCAAAAGAATATGCAAAAGAAGATCCAAAAAGTATCTGGTGAACAAAAGATACCCATACTTGCAATTCTCTCGCTTGTGTTTGGGTTCATCTTGCCAGTTGTGGGGATAGTCTTAGGAATTGTTGCATTGATTCAGATAAAGAATGACAATCAGTATAAGGGAAAAGGTTTTGCGATAGCCGGAATAGTTGTAGGTTTTGCATTTATGATTGTTCCAATAGCATTTTTAGCATATTTTGGAGTATTGGACCCTGCAAAGATGCTGCCTGAAAGGGCGATGTTTGATATGCCGCTTGGTGTCATAGAAAATCCGGTGATTGATGCAGAGGCAAACCAGATAAGCATTGCCATGATGAATAATGAAGGCTTTGGTATCAGGTTGAGTGAGATAAATTCCGGTGAAGGGGACTGCGGAGATGTTGTGTCCTGGTATGTGGAACAGGATGCTGCAGAATATTCAGAAACCATCCCTTCAAATAGCATATTCATATTGACTATCAAGTGCAGTGATATAAAAAAAGGGGATTTCTATGAAGATTTCACTGTCAGGATGCGGAACACGGAATCAGGAGCGGAACGAGAAATTGCAGGAAACATCCGTGCAAGGGTGAACTGAGGGTCTGATTTTTTTTGTTTTTATTGATTTTTTCACAATAATTATATACTTGTCAATCATACAAAGTCCTGGATCAAAATATGAAAAAAGCACAGGCAGCACCGGAATTTCTTTTGACGTATGGCTGGGCTATACTTGCTGTGATTGTCTCGATCGGAGCGTTGGCATATTTTGGAGTCATTAATCATGATAATGCCATGCCCGGAACATGCATATTTCCTAGCGGTGCAACATGCCTTGATTCTGCAGTCATTGATTCAGAAGCAGATACGATTGAGCTTGCCCTAAAAAATACATTTCCCGGAAAAATATTTATTACCGGAAGTGCGAAAGTTTCTGACCATTGCACAGGTGCTGCAACTGTTTTGAGTGTGAATGGCGGGGCCCCATCTATGGAAATTGACACTAATGGAAATATGTTGATCAAGATAAGCTGCCCCGGGATTGAGAAAGGAAAATTCAAAGCAGATATCAGGATAGGGTATACCAATATTTTGACATTTTCTGAAAAAGAAATCTATGGTTCAATAACAGGAATGGCCAGGTAATTAAAGATGTTGGGTGTAGACTCACCTCAAATTTTTTGCAGAGGAGAGTTAAACCCGACTATACCGAAGGTATCAAGAGTTTTTTGATTTTTACCAAT
>JAHIYL010000166.1 GCA_018815145.1 Nanobdellota archaeon
AAATCAGGAATCAATGAATGGAAGCAGAAGGGGTATGCATTAGAAAGATGAAAAAACTCATCTTTGCAGTCGTGCTGTTCCTGGCAATTCATACCATACTTTTCATAGGTGCGACAGCAAGAGTACCTGATAATGGATTAAGAGATTTCATCGCTGGTAATTATGCGCATTTCATTGCATTTTTCTGTGTTGCTGCTTCGGCAAGCCTTATCCTTCTGCATGAGAGGATAAGAGCAAGATTCCCATTGATAATCAGTTTTTTATACTCTTCTTTCCTGACGTTCATTGTTGAACTTGTGCAAAAACTGATTGGCTATAGGACCTTCTCAGAAAAGGATATCCTTATAGGAGTATTAGGTGCAGTGACCTATACAATATTTGCAGCAATCTTATTGAGATTCAAAATTGGATTAAGGTTTTTCAATATATTCACTAAAATAAAAAAATAATTTCAAAGGCAAAAATGTAAATATCCGGTGCTGACAAATGATCTCTTCATTTCCCTTTCTATTGGCAATCGCACCTGCTCTGTATCTTGTCTATTATTTCTATCAAAAAGACAGGAAAAAGCCTGAACCAAAAGGATTGATAATCAAGATTTTCCTGCTGGGCATACTTTCTACTATCCCGGTAATCATCATCGAGATGTTTCTTGGCAGTTTTGAAAATCTATTCAAGGATCCATTGATTGGTATTCTATTCAGATCATTCATGATTGCAGGGCTGACAGAAGAGTCATTCAAATTTTTGGTTGTAAAAAAATTTGCTTATAACAAGGTTGAATTTGATGAGATAATGGATGGAATAATATATGTGATTGTTGCAAGTCTTGGATTTGCCTGCCTTGAAAACATACTCTATGTATATAATGGCGGCTTTGTTGTTGGTTTTTTTCGGGCCTTTACAGCTGTTCCTATGCATGCAGTCACATCAGGCCTCATGGGTTTCTATATCGGAAAAGCTAAATTTGCAAAAAAAAAGAATGAGAAATACTATTTTTTTATGGGTTTACTGCTTGCAGTACTTGTACATGGATTATATGACTTTCTTGTGTTCTATGGCAGCCTGAATAATATTTGGCTGCTGTTCCTTAACCTCCCGCTTCTTATAGGTACTTATCTTGTGCTGATGAGAATGATAAAAAAGGCAATTAACCTTGATGCTAAAGCCAACAGGCATTAGCTTTACTTCTTTTCCGGCTTGAAAAGGCCGTCAGGATTCGAGCCAAGAAGACCTGCTTCAAGAAGAGCCTTTGAGACAGGAGCAAGTGATTTCTCTTCTTTTTTGCTGAGAATATTAAAATGCTTTCTTTTCATGATATAGTCTCCAATATATTCAGTATCTTCCTCTGTGGTCATCCAGTCATCCTTATCAAAAATGCTCAGATCAAGAGGGAGTGAATATGTCCTCAAGGTCTTCTCACCTATTGAATTGAAGTAAAAGTCAAAATAGCTCATCACAAGCTCTCTTATTGTCCTGTAAAGAGGCTCCCTGAATCTCAGAGTCGTGAAATTGGATTTTCCTATAGCACCCCATTTTCCATTTTTTTTGAATACTGCAAGGATATGATCATCATCATTGACAGCGACTAGATCGACAATAAGAGGCCTATGGCCCATAAGACGCAATGCTGCTGCTGCAAAAGTAGCACCATCCTGGCAGTGTGCCTTTTTTGTCTTTATGACATATCTGGGTGACCTTATTATTTTATCTGTATTGTAGGAGCAGCTGTCAAGAAAGACCTGTATGTCATTTGGTGAAGTGAATGTATGAAAAAATGAAAGCTCCTGTTTTGTGAAACCAAATGTCTTTGCCATCCGTATCCTTATAATCTATGCCTGTTTTTAATGTTTTCTGTAAAATTTGACTATTTTTTCAACAAGATTTATATATAAAAGATGTTCGCTTGGAAAAGTGATAAAATGGGATCAATAGAAAGAACTTTAGAAAAAATAATTGGTAAATATGAAGATAATAGATTTAATAAAGAGTCTATAAAGACAAACATATTTGAGATTGTTCAAATATTTACTCCTCATCTCAATGATGAAGTGAGAACTAAGGTCAATGACCAAATCCTTGACAGGATCATGGTCATGGATGAAACATATTTCTCATCAACAGACTATATCAAGCCTACATCAGGTCTGGTAGGCCATAATGCTGTTTATCATCAGGGAACATACCATAATCTGGCATTCATATGTGCAGATGAGACGCAGCAACCCGGAGCCATAGAATGGTGTGCACTGAATATCATGGACAATATCCTACTAAATAATGTCCTTCCTTTCAGCAGAAAAATATTGAGAAACAGCGATATGGCAGCTGATGCATTTGCAGCCTATATGTTCAATAAGCAATTTTCAAAATATGGATCATTTGGCCCAGATAATATTGAGACTTTTGAGCATGCTACAAGCCGGAATCCTATTAAAAGACGTCCTGTCAAGCCAACTGAAAGAAGAGAAATTGCATATAGGCTTGGTAACACGCTTAAGGAACAGGAAGTTGAGCCAGCAGATGCACTAATCCACATCTACAATGCAACACATATGAGAGATATCAGAGGAGTTTATCGAACATTGCTTATAAGTTCTGTAGCAAAACAAGCAAAAGCCATTTAACCTGGATGTGAAAAGCAATGCTCAGATAGGACACTGCAAAATATCCAGAATCTCAATCATTTCTTCACATGCACATCATATGTCGGGAACGGAAACTCAATATTCTCTTGCTTGAACTGCTTATGGATATCTTTGATTATCCAGCTGGTGTGCCTGCCTTTAAGAGCCGGTTTTTTGGTCCAGAATGAGAGCTGCACATGGATGCTGTAGTCCTTAAAGGATCTGAACCTGACTTTTGGTGCAGGGCTCTTTTCAACATAGTCAGCTTTTTTGGCAATGTCCAACAAGACTCTCTCTACTTTATCCAGATCAGCATTGTAGGCGACTTCAACATCAATCCGCACCCTAAGCTTTGGCATGATGCCTGTCTGATTAGTCACTTTGGAGGTGGCCATGATCGAATTAGGGATTGTCAGATAAACATCATCCCTGGTCCTAATCCTCGTGGATTACAGTCCTATGTCTATGACCTCTCCTCTCTCACCATCGACAACAATATAATCTCCGATCTCATATGGCTTGTCAAAAAAATCAGAAAATCCGCCAAAAATATTTGCTATAGTATCTTTTGCTGCAAATGCAACAGCAATTCCAAGCACTCCGGCTGATGCAAGCAATGGCGTCAGGTTTATGTTCCAAACAGAAAAAAATACAAACATATAAATGATGATGCCAATAAGTTTCAATATCCGCTCAACAAACGGAAATACGCTCTTGTCAAAAACCTTGATATTTTTCTTGTCTTTTGCAGATTCTCTGGCACCATGAATAATGATCATTATGGTCTTCAGTACCAGTATGAAGATAATATATGATATTATTGTGATGAATATCCTTGAATAAGCTGCTCCAAATATGGCATTGGCATCCAGAATATAGCCTGATAAAAAGAGGCCGACAAAAATCACCAGGAACAGCATCGGATTTTGTGCTGTCTCAATTATCTTATCATCAATATCTGTCTTTGTCTCCTTAACAAGTGAAGAAAGAATTTTTTTGAAAAAAAATCTCAATAAAAAGGCTGCAGCAATGAAAATCAGCAGAACCACGCCTGCTCGCATATAGGAATTGTTTATTCCTACAAAAGCAAACTGATTATCCAGAAAATAAAGAATAGCTCCTTGATCAATTGATATGTTTGCAGCCATATACTATCTGAAAATATTAAAAGTATATATAATTTGCCAAAGAAACATTTATATAGTAATTCAGTCAATATCATTTTAATAATGGCTGTAAAGGAATTTTCAATTATTTTCAAGGAATCAATTAGGAGTTTTATGGAACATCCTTCATTGATGCTGAAGACTTCACTCTTCCTCTATATCATCCCTGTCCTTATCATTGAATTTCTGCAACAGTATTATTACAATATATTTCCGAGTGGCACAAAACACTTTCTCATCGACATATTTGTTGATATTGCACGGGGAATCGCATCATTTCTATTGATATTCACTGTAATAAAAATCATTGAAATCAAGAAGAATAAAAAGAAAGAAATCGGTTTTAGGGAAGCTCTTGGGTTCTCATCCAAGCATTTTAAGTCAGGATTTACGTTGCTCATCAAAATGACTGTTCTTCTTGCTTTGCTGTATCTGTTATTCATCATACCTGGAATTATTTTCCAGATATATTGGGCATTCAGTTTCTATGCATTGATAAATGACAAGGTGGATATCTCAAAGGCTATGGATCACAGCAAAAAAGTCGTGAAGGGAAGATGGTGGCTTGTATGGAGCTATCTTTTCTTATTGGGCCTTATTGTTTCTGTTGTGCAGATCCTGATAATAGTGCTTTATGCAGGCATGAAAGGAATTGGATTGCTTACGCTGCTGGCACAGGTTGAATCACATGTGCCTGCTGCTGTGATACCAATAACCCTTGTACTTTCCCTGGTAAGCATGTTCTATGTCCCTTTTACAGTCATCTTCTGTGAAAAGTTCTATATGAGCCTCAAACAGAACACAAAGGATATGAAGTGATGTGGAGTTAGAATAATTGTTTTTCTTTGCCTCGTTGATTTATGGCCAAATGCTTACAAAATAGCTTCTGATATTTTTTTATGCGAAAAATTAAATACTTGATTGCCATTATCCAAATCAATGAGAAGAGAAAGGCTACCGAACGGATCTGTGATCATTTCACATATCAAGCCAAAAGATCATACTGCAAGACTTGTCGTTGCATCCAGACTTGGCTCAATACATGAAAAAATTCCCGGATTGTCTCATCTGTTGGAGCACTGCATCCTGTCTGCAAATACAGAAAAACATAGGTCAATCAAGATATCTGAGAAGATTGATTTTCTGGGTGGAACAAAAAACGGAAAATCAGGCTATAAGTCAATACGCTTGTACGGATCAGCACACCATCGCAGCTTCAATAGGTTTGCTGATATCTTCACAGATCTGACACTAAGACCAAAATTCAGTGAATCAAGCTTTGAAAAAGAAAAGAAAATCATATTCAATGAATTGAAAGGGAATATTGACAATCTTACTTTCCACCTGAATCATCTCCTTTTGTCAGGATTATTTCAGATGCATCCTTTCAAGACTTCAATAGATGAAAAAATCAAGGCTCTCCGAAAAATCACACTGAAAGACATCATCAATGAAAATAAAACATTTTTTGCTCCTGAAAATATTGTATTGGGTATATTTGGCAATTACAAAGAGACAACCTATCAAAACATCAAGAACAGATTGGCGAACATTGATAGGAAGAACAGTGCAGCTTCAGATGTAATTCACATCAACAAAAGACCACTTCGCAAAAAGATACTTGAAAAAAGGGTCGGTCTAAAACAGGTGTACATTGCAACAGGATTCAAGACCTCATCATTAGAAAATATTGATATACCTTCTCTATTTGTTATTTCTTCCTTATTGACTCGAGGCAGTTCTTCACGACTATTTATGGAGCTTAGGCAAAAAAGAGGATTGATCTATTCTATAAGCTCAGCAAATATCGTCGGGAGAGAATTTGGCTATTTCTGCATTAGGACAAGAACTGAAAAATTCAAGGGAAAAGAGACTTTGAGGATCATAAGAGATGAACTTTCTAATCTTAAGGACAAGAAAATAGGTGAATCTGAGCTGGTCAGAGCAAAAAACAAGATAATAAGCCATAGGAAAGCCATATATGACATCCCAATCGAGGGTTCATTGAAAATGATTGAAGATGAGATTGTCTTTGGGAATATATTCAGAGAGAGAAAATTCATAGGCAGGATTAAAAAAGTGACTTCTGGCGATATAAAAAAAACCGCAAATAAATATTTTAAGGAGCCATATATTTCAACAGCAGTGATACGTCCGGAATAGGTATAATAATCAGGTCAGAAACCTGTATAATCCCGGATATCCGGCTGATAATCAAACATAATATCTTCAAAGCGTTCCTCATCCTCAGGAGAGATGAATGTGATTGCATGCCCTTTTTTGTCTTCGCGGCCTGAACGGCCGATCCTATGGACATAAAACTCTGTCTTGTTCGGCACGTCGTAATTTATGACCAGATCAACCTGTTCAATCTGCAGCCCGCGGGCGGCAATATCAGTTGCAACAAGTACACGTATGCTTCCCTGCTTGAACAGGTTAAGATTATTGATTCTTTCTGTCTGTTCGAGATCACTGTTCAGTTCACGGGCATTAATGCCAATCTTTTTGAGATAATCTGCTAACTGGTAGGTACGGGCCTTGCTGAATGTGAATATCAAGACTTTTCCAAATTTTTTTTGCTCTAATATTTTTAAGAGCAGTTCATTTTTTTTTGTATCTTCAATATAGATCTTTTCCTGACAGATATTTTTGGGAATGTCTTCACCAATCCTGATCAAGTCATAGTCAACAATCTCCTCCTCCATAAAATCCTTGACCTTATCACTTATTGTGGCTGAGGACAAGATTATCTGGGACAACTTTCCTACGCGTGATTTGATATATGCGCAATCGATGTAAAATCCCTGATCAAACATCTGGTCGCTCTCATCAAATACCAGACACTTCACTTCCCCTACCTTCACTGTCTTCTGATTGATATGGGTGATCACTCTTCCGGGTGTTGCAACCATAATATGGATGCGTTTTCTCAGTGTATAAGAATCATTTTCAATATCACGCCCACCAAAAAGTATGCCAACATTGTATCCAAGCGGGTCAGCAATCTGCTTAATATCTTTACCTACCTGGATGGCCAGTTCTCTGGTTGGAACCATCACAAGCATCTGGATGCCGAGTTTTTTGTTTATCTTTGACAAAAATCCAACTGTATATGCAAGTGTCTTTCCGCTTCCTGTCCTGGAGGTGAAGACAATGTTTTTATTTAGAAGAGCCATTGGAATAATCTGTCTCTGGACTTCGAGCGCTCTTTTGAATCTTAATCTGGTCAAAACCTGCACAATATCCTTTTTTAGTCCCAAATCTGAAAACTTAGTCATATAAGAATATTAAAAAACTTGGTTTGTTATAAATGTTGGTTAATATATACATTTCTAAACGTCAAAACAAACAAGAAATAATTATGGATTGTACTATCCTCTGAGTATTTCTGTATTATCTGATTGCAAAGTTAAGTCGATTTTTTCAGAATCTTCCTCATTCAGGCACTTTTTGCAAATCCCTTTCAATGTCCCGACATATTAGACCAATACAGCCAATGCATGATATATCTTAAATTAAACCAAAAAAAAAACTAATAAAAATCAATGGGTGACTATTTTAGGCAGCTTTTTTGCCTGTTCTACCCAATCTTCCACATTTGCAGTGGTTGGCAATTTTCTGACAAGTTTCTTCTCCTGATTAACACTTGTCATCTTCTCTACCAGATTTCCCGGGTTTCTTTGTGCCAGCTCAGGTACGGTATCAACACCTGACGCCTCTAAAAGATCAGCATATTCTTCACTTACACCCTTTATCCTAAATAAGTCTACATGATTTACCCATGTCAGTATAAGTGAACTGCTTATGCCTGTTTTGTTTGCGATAGCTCCTCTTCCTTTTGAGGTGGAACCTGTCTCCAGGAGTTCCTGTGTTGTCAAAATCTCTGCAGATCTTAATTTTTCAGCGTAAACCTCTCCTATCCCTTCAACTGTTGTAAGATTCACACGTGGTATCTCAACTTCCACAAAATCTTTGCTGTCCAAACCTAATAATTTTTTTATTTTATCTAACACCATTTTAACACCCCATAAAGTTTTTGTGATTTGGAGAAAACAGAGTAAGTTTTTAAAACTTGTTGAAAATAAA
>JAHIYL010000167.1 GCA_018815145.1 Nanobdellota archaeon
ATAAACATTTGAATGTTTCTATTTGTGACCCATTGCCAATTCATAACATCCTTTTAAAAGTTGGAATATTACCCACTTCCCCGCTACTTTTATAAGAAACAGCCCTTTTTTCTAAACTCATAATGTCACCTGAAAAATCTGCTGAGCTTCTCTTCCCTTTTGATGAGATCAGAAGCGAACAGGACAAGCTCCTCCTACTGGTCGACACAATGATAAAGAACAGGAAGAATCTTTTGGTGCATGCTCCGACCGGTCTTGGAAAGACAATAGGTGTCCTTGGACCGGCATTAAAAAATGCCATGGATGATGACCTGACTATCCTATTCCTCACATCAAGGCACACTCAGCACAAGATAGCAATAGATACTCTGAAGAAGATAAAGGAAAAGTATGATATCAGTTTTGATGCGGTTTCAATAATCGGAAAAAAATGGATGTGCGGCCAGGAAGGTGTAAGGACCCTCTATTCCAGTGAATTTTCTGAATACTGCAAAAAAGTGAGGGAAGACAAGAAATGTGATTTCTACACAAATACAAGGAAATCAAACAAGCTCACTGTCTCTGCAAAAAAAATATTGTCAGATATCAAGGCAATCTCACCCATTGACACAGAGAAGATGATTGATATATGCATTGAAGAGAAGCTGTGCCCTTATGAGATGTCGCTTGCTCTTGCAGCAGATTCAAAAGTCATAATCACTGATTATTACTATCTCTTTAACCCGAATATAGGAGACAATTTCCTTGGAAAAATAAATAAGAAACTAGAAAATCTGGTCGTTATTGTGGATGAAGCACATAATCTCCCACTTAGATTAAAAGATCTGGCAAGTGAACATCTTTCAAGCCTGACTTTAAAGAGAGCTGTCCAAGAAGCAAAAAAATCAGGATACAGCCAGACAATAGGCACCATAAATCAGATTCAGGAAGTGCTGCTTGACCTGACCTCTAAACTCAGATCAGGAGAAGAAAGAATAGTCACAAAAAATGATTTCTACAATCCTATTGAAAATGAGCTGGATTATGACCAGGTCATAGAGGACCTTGAATTTGTAGGCGACTCCATAAGAGAATCGAAAAAGACATCATATATAGGTGCAATCTCAAGATTCATGGAAAAATGGATTGGAAGAGATGAAGGGTTTGCAAGGATTGCAAGTATCAAGAAGGGCTTTAAAGAAGAGCATATATTATTGTCCTACCGCTGCCTTGATCCTTCAATAGTTGCAGCACCTGTTGCAAATGCCACAAGTTCCACAATCCTCATGTCAGGTACACTGACTCCAATAGATATGTACAGCGAAGTCCTTGGGATTGAAAATTCACAGGGAGTCGTTTTTCCTGACCCATATCCAAAAAAGAACAGGCTTAATCTGATCATCCCTAAGACCACTACCAAATTTACAGCCAGAAATGATATCCAATACAAAGAGATTTCAAAGATATGCGCAGATATTGTCAATAAGGTGCCTGGCAACTCTGCTATCTTTTTCCCGAGCTATTATCTTAAAGACAGCATAAACAGGTATTTTTCAGAGGAATCAAGAAAGACTGTCTTTAATGAGGATCCAAGGATGAACAAAGATGAGCGCCATAGCCTGCTTGAGAATTTCAAAGGTTATGCAGATACAGGTGCTGTCCTACTGGGAGTCTCTTCAGGCAGCTTTGGCGAGGGCATAGACCTACCCGGAGATTATCTTAAATGTGTGATAGTTGTCGGCCTTCCTCTCCGTGCTCCTGATCTTGAGACAAAATCCCTTATCAATTATTATGACAGGAAATTCGGCAAGGGCTGGGACTATGGCTATATAATACCTGCGATGTCAAAAGCTATCCAGAACTCAGGAAGATGCATAAGGAGCGAGACAGACAGAGGAGTCATCGCGTTCCTGGATGAAAGATTTGCATGGAAAAATTATTTCAGGTTGTTCCCTGCTGACTGGGATATAAAAGTCACTGCAGAATATGACAAGATGATTGATGGATTCTTTGTGAAGTGAATGATTAGGTATTACCTTTGTATGCAAATCCGACTGTCGTTATTTCCCCTTTGCTAGTAATTGTTTCTGATGATAGTGAACGATGTTCCTTCATATGTGTAGCAATATGTTGTCTCAAGGAGAAGGGGACTGAATATGCTTTATTCTGAGATTCTATTCTGAATCCAAGATCTTCACCAATGCAGATTCTGAATTGCCTCTCTGAGTCAAATTCATCAGGAGTCTCGATTCTAATCAATGTATTATCAATGTAAATTTTACCTAAATGCTTACCTTTCCTAGCAACCTTTTTGTCAGAATTAAGTAGATCATTTAATTGCTCAAGACTCTGTACTCTTTTCTTGGACGATAATGGTCTAAAATAATGAAACCCTATTTCACTAGGGGTTGTAACATACTCATATTTTACATCATCAGTGAATAATGCAGTCTGGAGATATTCCAATGCATCCTGATGCACGTCACGAGGATTACCACCATCATTACCAAGTGAGTAGACACCAATCAGACTTTGCCCATCCAAATAAATTTGCGCCATAGAAGACTGAGGAGCCATTGAAACTGTTATATAAGATATTTTTTTTCCATCCCCTTTGTAATGCTCTGCATTTGTAACACGAGGAGTATTCTTTACTACCTCAACAAGTTCATCCACAAGAGATTCCAATGCAGTATTTGATTTTTTTTTTGGCATATCAAATTTCAATGCAATCAAATATATAAATGTTACTATTTATAAGTAATTACTACTTTTTGTTCCAGTATTAAGTATTTGTGGTATGTTTGCTTAAACTTCTTAATTTGTAAATTAATATACTTTTTTCTATACTAGGTTAAAAAAACGTAACATTTATATACTAGTAGGTATTTTATATTTCCCATGGTTATACTATTTGACCAATTCAATATGCACGACGACATCTATGAGATCCTGTTCGCTACAAAGCAGCAGGTGATTGTCGCAAAACTATTGATTGATCATCTCAAGCTCAATGAACGGGAAATCGGCAAGACTGAGATGAGCCTTTTTGCAACAAATCTGCATGAAGGTGAGATAATAACTGAGATTGATGAACCGCAGTACAGAGGCAAAAAAGTAAAGATATCATATAACAAACGTCAGTTCTATGACAGGATACTGACTCCTATGAAATCCATGGGACTTATACACTATGACCTATATAAAAAGACATACTCACTCACAGAAAAATTCAATAATAATATGATGAAAATAGGGTTGATGTGGCTCTCTGAGCTAAGGAAACCCGCAATCCAACTGAAATTAAAAAAACAATAATCCATTCATGATAAGGCGCTCCCTGCAAAAAAATTCTAAAAATAACCCCCCCCTTTAGACAAGCAGGGAGCTTCTCTTTTCCTTAGGAACCAGAAGGTTCTTACGGAAAATTCACAAAAGCACTCACAAACCATAACAGACATCATGTTGACGGCTCTCTATGCCCTTTCTTTTATTTCCCCTCCCCAAAAGAAAATTAGAGAGCCTCGTTTTTTTCTTAACAAAATACCAATTGCACAAAACAGACTCAAATTTTAATACGTTTACATCAAGCAGGAGACGGCATTGACTTCATTTTCAGAGGTGCGTATCTTGCTCCTGTATGATCTGCAAGTGATGTCCTGTAGTCCCTGAATTTAGTGGCCTGATTTGATATTATACCATATGAACCTAGCACAACAGATGATAACGCATAAGCCATCCATAATGGACCAAGTAACCCAATTGTCTTCACTTTTCCCATTCCATAAAGCAATGTACCATATGCCATGGCAGGGTTCCTGATTATCTCATAAGGTTCTCTGAGGAGCCATTCATAGACAGAGTATGCTTTTTCTGAAAACCAATTCCGGGCATTGTTTTTTTTATCCAGTATTTTTTCATAGTGTGCTGAATATGCATCATTTATCTTGTCAACAAGCCCATAGAATCCCTGAAAAATCGGTCTAGTCAATTCATCACATGCATTTACAACAGGCTGAAACATATTCCTGCCTACCCAAGTCTCGTAGTATATTTTATTGACTAGGTCACTAAGTCCCATTTTGCATCAATCAAAGATATTCTACTATATAAATGTTACTATTGAGTGACAACATTTTATCATTTTTAAGGTTTTTACGCTCAAAATTCCCAAAGGCCAACCCAAAAAAGTACATATTATATAAAAACCTATTGATGATTTTGTCGTCTTATTTCCCTCTGAAAAACTAGAAACCACAAAATATATAAAGAAAAATATAATTAAAAAAGCCATAGAGGGGAGTGAGTTTTCAGACAATTTTAAAAATGACACAAAAAGATGTTTTCAATGTTTTTTTCAGGGAAAAACCTGCCATGATGCTGGTCAATCTCAGGAACAGCAAGAATGAGATTTATGCCTCTTCTTTAGCAAAGATGATTGATTGCACCTATTCACATGTTGTTAAGATACTGCAGGAGATGGAAAGTGCTGGTCTCGTTGAATTCAATAAATTAGGACGGCTCAAGCTTCTGAAGCTCACAAAAAAAGGAGAGTCTGTTGCAGAGTACATTGTCCAGATACGGTCACTTCTGAAGTAATTCTGAAATATTGACAATTCATTTAGAAACCAGATCAATCATTTTATTTATGAATTCATCTTTTGATCCTATTGGAATCATGGCTCCTGCTGCATTCCTATGCCCTCCAAAATCTGCATCAGGAATATTTGCACAGCTGCTCTCAAATAAATTATATAGATTAATTCTAAAAATGTTTTTCCCGGATATTCTTGCCGAGATCTTTATCATATTATCAGGATATTCACCCAGGACAACGATAATGGTGCCACCTTGCACTTCTGAAAATGTTGAGACAATTGAACACAGTGTACCAATTATCGTATAAAGAACACTTTTTTCAGTATCAATGACAATATATCTTTTGCCATGGATTATTCTTTTTGTTCCTTTATTGTTATTGTACCAATGGATTGCATCTGTTATCTTATTCCGATAATCTTTCAGTAGCCTGTTAGCATTGGATGGTTTGATTCCACGTATGCAGGCATTGATGCCAACATCTGGTCTCCCAAGCCTTCCGCTTGCATTCAGGAAGGTCGAAAATTGCCTTATCTCTCTTATCGGGCTCTCTGCTGGTTCTTCAACAAAATAATACTTGTTTGCATACAATGAATTTTTTGAGAATTTTTTCCCTATTCTTTCTGAGATACTATCGACCAGCTTAAGCTTTTCAGATGCAGTCAGATCTCCCAGTTTTTTGGTAAAATCATTACCATTGATAATCCCAAGACTTTTCAGGAACTCTTCCGCGTTTGGCGTTGATCCGGTTATTCCGGGTATCAGTGGAGAATTGCTGTGAGCAAGAAGTTTTGCAAGAGATTTTGTATCAGCTCCATAGAACTTAAGATCTTTTTTCTTTGTTAAAAGACTGTGCCTGATCGCTTTCCTATAGATCTTTTTATTTATCCCGTGAAATCCTGATTTTTCCTGAACATCTCCGACAGCACCAATAAGTGCAATATGCGCCATATCCTGATTTATTTTATTCAATGCTTCAGAAAAAAGATAGGCAACTCCTGAAGCAGAGATATCTCTTGAAGAATCAATATTCTGATCATGTGGATTCATGACATGCACATTTGCATCCGGCCTGACTTCCTGTCCCTTGTGATGGTCTATAACAAAGACTTCCTTCTGCTTGAAATTTTTATTGATATGGTTGATATGGGCTGCACCAAAATCAGCAAATACAAATACTGAAAAATCTTCTTTTGATACTGATATAATATCCTCCTCTGACAAGTATGGCAATATCTTATATGAAACAGACAGATTTTTCCTTTCAAATGCATTTACCAGTATTGCTGCTGCAGATATTCCATCAGAATCATAGTGTGAAATTACTTTAACTTTTTTTTTGTCTGCTATTGCTTCTTTGAATATTGAAGTACATGTCCGAATATGTATAAGAAATTTCCAGTAATTAAAAAAATTAAAAAAATTAATCATTTGATGATTTTATTCAATCATCAGGCTGACTTTCTTTCTGTCGTATTTCCAGTCTTCAGCAAGCAATCCTGTCTTCTTGTAATACTTGACAAGTCTCTTGACTTTAGATTCAGCTAGGATGATACCTCTTTTTCCTACCTCATCATGCTTATTTGTCTCAAGATGCTTCTGAAGGGCTACGACTCTCTTCAGGACAAACATAAGATCTTCCGGAATTTCTGCAAGCAGTTTTTTTTTCTTTAGGATCTCTGATATGCTGCTCTGTGCAATAAGCTTTATGTCAGGGATGCCATATGTATCCCTCAGGTGCAGCCCTATCTGAGACGAAGTGTTTCCTTCTTTTGCCAGTTTCACAATAAGAAGCTCAATCTCTTTTGGTTTGTATCTTACCCAGTTCTGCAGTTGTGGTTTTGTCGGCTTTGTTGAGCCGGATTTTCCTTTTTTTCTTGAATACATTCGAGCCATTTTATAAACCTCAGGAGAATTAGTCAGTTGCTAATCTCTCCAGCATAAGGATGTCCAAAAAACATGTTGAACAAGCTTATCTCTCGATAATCAGAAAAAGAAACAAAATTAAGTATATAAATTTAATTGATTATAGTTTTTCCTCTAATTTGCCTTTAATTTCAGTCAGGCAGTCTTTATACCAATCCATAAATAGTTTTCCGTGCTCGTATTCAAACCATCGATCTTTGAATGTGTTGTATGAGATTAGTATTCGCTTATCATCTTTCCTACGTGCTGTGTATGGTATGGATTTATCTAAAACTTTTTCCAGAATTTTATTACTTATTAATTCGGCAAATCCCTCATATTGTGAAAAATATAATTTTTGAGGATATTCCTCACTCTCTCTTGGTCTCATCGGAGGATGAATTCCAGTTTTATTTTGATAAGATGCTCTTTCAACTTGAGGAACAATATTCCCTGATTTTTCATTTAAATCATCCAGTGTGCAAATTAGATGATAATTTATAAGTAAAGAAGATACATAATCACAGCTTATACTAACCTGATTATTGTGTTTCATTAGCTCCATAATAAGGTTTCAATATTTAAATTTTTCAATATTTTACTACTGATTAATGGTATTTGTCAAAGAACAGCTTTTTATAATATCTCACAATTCTGTAATTAAGTACAACATTATGAATATTTAAAGGGAAATACACATGAAAACAAAAAAATTTACAATCCTTCACTCCAATGATATGCACGGAGATTTTCTGGCTGAGATTAATGGTGAAAAAGGAAAACTTATCGGCGGCTTAGCGCTCCTTTCAGGCTATATCAACAAGGTAAGGAAAGAAGAGGAGAATGTATTGTATGTCATCAGCGGGGACATGATCCAGGGTTCGATAATCGATGCAGAATACAAGGGCATATCGACCATAGAGATAATGAATTACCTTTGCCCTGATGTCGTGGCTCTGGGCAACCATGAATTTGATTATGGCCTTCCGCATCTCCTGTTTTTGGAAAAAGTGGCAAATTTTCCGATTGTCAATGCCAATCTCTACATAAAAAAATATGACAAAAGGCTGATGAAACCATTCCTCATACTAAAAAAAGCAGGGTTTGATATCCTTTTCACAGGGATTGTGACCAAGAAGGTGATGGATGCCCTGTCCAAAGATGAACTCATAAAAACTTTTGTCTCTCTAAAAGAAGCAAGCAATGAGGTAGGCAGAATAACTAACGCATACAAGAATGATGATATAGATCTCACCATACTTTTGACACATATAGGTTTTGAGTCTGATAAGAAGCTTGCAGCAATGCTCAAGCCTGAATGGGGAGTGGATATGATCCTCGGCGGCCACTCACATACAATACTTGAGAAACCTGAAAAAATCAATAACATCCTGATTGCACAGGCAGGCGTCGGCACAGACCAGATAGGCAGATTTGACATCACTGTGGATGATGACACAAACTCTATTGTTGATTACAGGTGGCAGCTCATCCCGATAGACAGCACTCTATGCGAGCCTGACAATGATATGCTTGAATTCATAAATATGTACAAGAAGACTGTTGACACAAAATACAGCACCATGATATGCAGATTCATGAAGAGACTGACCCATCCATCACGTGTTGAAGAGACTGCACTCGGCAATCTTTTTGCAGACGCCTTTGCAGAGATTGCTTCATGTGATGTCATGCTTGTCGCATCAGGCTCAATCCGCACAAAGGCGCTGGGTCCGGTCGTCACATTGATGGATCTGACCACATGCTTTCCCTATGATGATTCATTAACACGATTTTCAGTATCCGGGAAAAAGCTCAGGCAGATATTCACACACATCCTGCGCACTGAAAACAAGGATGGAGAAGGCGAATGCTATCAGGTCAACTCAACGATAAGAGCTGTATTTGACACAGAAAACCACAAATTGGAAAGCCTCACATTCAATGGAAAAAAAGTCAAGGATGAAGATGAATTTTCTGTCGCATTCCAGGGATATCATCTGAAAAACTGCAGTTCATTTTTTGGGATAACCTTTGATGAACTCAATGAACTTGGCAAAAGAAAAGTCATAAGCACTTCATGCAAAGAAGTCTTGGAAGAATATCTGAAAAACCATCAGAACATGTCTGCAGAAGTTGAAGGAAGACTTACATACTGATAGAAGTGGATTGGATTTTACCTATTTATGCACAATCTCAAGAAAATCTGCATGCACATAGATTTCCACTCCTTTTTTTGTTGAAAGCTCTTCAATCTCCTTCATATGCGCATCACATACTTTTCTTATGTCGCATTTTTTGCATATGGTGCCGATTATCTCTTCTTTTCGCTTCCAGTCCTTGCAGGGCACTTCAAAAAGCCAGGAAAGCTTTTTCCCAATATCTGAATCCCTCTCAATGATCTTTGTATTGAGTTTGTCCTCATCAATGAATCTGCCTATAGTATTGCAGGCATCACAGATAAAGCTTTTGCCGGAATTCTTATGCTTGAATATCCTTGCCTTGGATTTGCATTTCGGACACTCAGTCTCTTCTCCTTTCCACTTGAGCTCTTTCATAGAGATGAAATCGCAGTTTGGGCAGATCAAGGCGACGTCATTTTCAATAAGTTCATGCCCGCAGTCCGGACATGGTTTTTTTTTAACCATCAGAGATTGTTAATAATGGAAGGGTTATTAAAAGTTTCTAAAAATGGTAATAGGTCAGTCATCTGAAGCAGATTATAAATTATATTCTCTAATACCGAAAAATATATATTCTTGTTTAGCTACATTGTAGCTATTATGAAAAAAGAAACAAAAATTGAGCTAACTGGATATG